>JAFSXS010000032.1 GCA_017443945.1 Synergistaceae bacterium | reverse complement strand
TTTTTACCCCCCCCCCCCCCCCCCCCCGCAAACAAGAGAGTCAGAATTACTAACACAAATAAAAATTTTGTTCTGTGCATATAATAAAACCTCCATAAATAAATTTTCAGCACACAAAAAATGCCATGAATTATTATATCTTATTCTCAGTTATGAATTTAACAGTGAAGAATTAATAAATGATTGATTAGTCTATTCTTTCGCAAAATATTGGGTGAAAAATTTCACTATACTTCATTAATGTCATATAGGGCTATAATCAGCACATTATCAAACATTGAGTCAGCGCTTACCGCCCCAAACGAGTTTATTAATATTTTGTACCGATATATTTTTGTCTCAGTTCATCAAGCCGGCCGGTGTTCATTTCCAGAAAAGAATTTACGAAATCACGAAGTTCCGGCGAATTTTTACTCATGAGGACTCCAATTTTACCCGATGAAAACGGTTTTGTGATTAGAGGAGCAGCAAGCCTTTTATCGCGCTTTGTGTAATAACCTGCTTCTGCCATTTCTGTTATCATAACGTCAGCTTTTCCTTCAGCAATGAGGGCGGGAATTTCTTCATTGACATTGTGAATTATAATTTTTGCTTTAGGGAGATTAGCGCGTGCAAATTTTTCGTTAGTACCGCCGGGATTTTCCATAACAACAACTCCAGGACGGTTAATGTCAGCAAGAGTTTTATATTTCTCGACATCTTCAGCTCGAATCAAAATTGTTTTGCCGTTGTCAAGATAGCCGTTAGACATTAAAGCCTTCTCAAGCCTTGACTCAGTAATAGTTATGCCGCAGATAGCGAGATCAAATTTTTCTGCTAAAGTATCAGCCATTAAAGTGGGCCACGAGGTAGGGACGAACTCGACATTAACTCCGAGAGAAGCTGCTAAATCTTGAGCTAAATCAACATCGAAGCCCTCATAATTTCCGGTTTCAGGATTTAAGAAGGACATCGGGCAATAATCACCGGCAGTCCCAACACGAATAATGCCGCGTTCCTTAATTGCGTTAATAGTAATAGCCTCAGAGAACGAGCAAAAATAAAGCGTAAGAAATATTGAAAAAATTACACGAAATTTCGTATTTGCCATAAAATAAAAAACTCCTTCAAGAAATTAATACAATTTTTACTTAATGATAACATAATCACTAAAATAAAAAATTGAGAGTGTTGGAGCGTGATTTATGAGATTATTAACTGAGGCTAAAAATTTGCATAGTGTTGCAATAATGTTAATTTCAGAAAATTTTGGAGGCAGCTATGAAAGAATTTGAGAAGAATCACCCATATTTCTGGCTAATTTTAGGGCTGATACTGACAATACTTTCTTACGGCATATTTAATACCGGCATATGTGCTTGGATATTTGCTATACCGCTTATCAGGTTTATTAACAATCGTACAAAATGGTCATCAATTATTTTAATGCTTGTCGGTATGGTAATTGCGGCTAACATCACATTTTTTAGGCTCGTTGAAGATGATTTCAACATTCAGAATCAAATATTTTGCACATTTAACGGAATAAGAATTTGGTTCCCGTTTTTTTGTGTATTTCCTTTGCAGATATTTGCGAGCTAAGAGAATTATTGCTTATTACGCGTTTCCGGCAGCAGTGGCAGCAGCAGAATTTTTCATCGATAACCCGTTTATTTCTGTTATGACTTCTCTGTTTGTGTCGCAATTCTGGAATATAGGACTAATGCAGGTTGCAAGCGTTACAGGAGTAGTCGGCGTGTCATTCATAGTTACGTTATTTGCTTCAATCGTAAATTATATTTGGGAGGAAGGCGCACGCAAAGACGCTCTTATAAATGTTATCGGATACGGCATTGTCAGCGCGGGCATGTTCACCGTAGAGAAAATAACTACAGCCGATAAAACAGTAAGAGTCGCTGCAGGTGTAGAAAATTTTAATCTCTTGCTTGAAGATAAATCAATTCTTGCTAAATATACCGGCTCAGATGAAGAAAAAATGTTTCAGGCCAATATTGATATAATCACTGAGCGTGCAAAACGTGCGGTACAGAATGAATCAATTTTGCTGGTCTTCCCTGAAGAGGCGTTTACGTGCTCGGAGTCTTCAACTGAAAAATTTATAGCTCAGGTAAAAACTATAGCGCGCGAGAACAAAATTAATATAATACTTCCCAATTGTTATAGAATCCCAGAAAAAGAAGAACACTTTAAACTTTATAAATAGTAACGGCGAACTTCTTAACACTTACTTGAAGAATCATCTTGTCCCGGTGGTAGAAGAACCCTTCACGGAAAGAGGCGACGGCAAGACTCCCGTTATTGAAGTTGACGGAGTGAAATATACATATCTTATTTGCGCTGATTATACTTCGAATAAATATGCATATAACGGCCGTGAAGCTGACATTTTCATAAATCCCTCTTATGACTGGGAAGCGTTCCAATATTTTACGTCTTATGCCATACAAGCACGCGCTATTGAATGCGGATTCTCAGTCCTTAGAAACCCTGTCAACGGAAATATTATACTTTATGATGTCTACGGCCGGCCTCTTCACATGTCTAATGTAATGAACGTTCATACAGGAATGATTTATCTTGATATCCCCAAGAAGGGCAGACAAACTATATACGGTGCGACTGGTAATTGGTTCCCGTGGCTTTGTGCGGTGTATTCAGTTTTTGCAATATTGAGCGGTTTTGTGCTATAAAGAAGAATATACTAATATTTAGGAGGATATAATTTATGAAGCTCTCGAAAAAAGTATTTAGTCTCGTATTAGCTGTAATTATGGCTGTAAGTTTAGTTGCTTGCAGTTCGGCAGGAACACCCGCAGATCTTGTTGTCTACGGAAAAATTTTCACTTCAGAAAATAATCAAATTGTAGAAGCGTTTGCAGTGAAGGACGGAAAATATATTTATGTAGGCGATAAGAAGGGTGCAGAGTCATTTATCGAGAAAGGCAAGACAGAAATTATTGACTACACCGGCAAGGGGCTTGTTATGTCCGGCTGCGGTAACGGCCACGCACATTATATGTTAGGTTATGCTCTCTCGACAATCGGCACAATGGTAGGATACAATGATGACACGAACAAATTTATGACTGAAATTCTTCCCGCTGCTGTCAAGAAGGCAAGAGAAACGGGAGCAAAAGCTGTATTCGGTCAAGGCTGGAGTCTCAATAGTTTTTCTCACATACCCACCCGACAGGAATTAGACGCAATTTGCAGCGATCTCCCCATTTACTTTTTGGACGATGAATGCCACAAAGCAATCACGAACACTCTTATGCTTGTCCAAGCAGGAATCATGAAAGCTGACGGCACTGCAGGCAAGACAGAAATACGCGGCGGAGAAATTCAAATAGGTTCAGACGGCACACCTACAGGCTTTCTCTCGGAACAGGCGCAGACTTATGTACGTTCATTCTTAGATAATATTTATACACTTGATATGGCAACAGCTAATTTGGCTGAAATCGAACATCACATGTTATCAGAGGGTTATACAATGTACCATGAGGGCTGGGGAAATTATTTCGTCAACACAAATTATTATAAGGCTCTCCAGCAGTTAGACAAGGCCGGAAAATTACATTTTGTAGTTGGTCTGCCATATGAAATTGAAAGTTGGATGAATGTTGATGAGGCTTTAGCAGGAGCAGTCGACGCAAAAAAATTCGCTTCAACACGTGTAATGCCGAGATGGATTAAACTTTTAATGGACGGCACTGTTGAAACCGGCACAGGATTTGTCGATCCGCTTTATCCCGACGGCCATCAAGGTATAGCAAACTGGACAGAAGAAGAAATAACAAATTTGACTCGTAAAGCTAATGTAAACGGTTTGACCATGCACATACACGCATTAGGCAACAAAGCTGTGAATTGCGTTATAAATGCCTTCATCAACGGCGGGAAAGATGAACTGCGCAATACTATTGTTCACGTGCGTAATGTAAATTCTGATGATTACAAACGTATTGTAGATCATAATATTTATGTTACTTCGGGCGTAACTTGGCATCACGGTTTTACTGGAATGGCTGAAGAAATGCGGAAAATGGGCGCGGTTCCTGCAGGCATGGAGGACAAATCTTACCCGTTTAAATCATTCTTTGATAATAATATCCCTGTGTCGATTCATTCAGATTATCCGGCATTGAGCGGCAGTCCTGATGATCCGTTCGGAATCATGGAAATTGCAGTTACGGGCGTACTTCATTCTGAAAACGGGGCTCCTTGGTGGCCGGAAGAACTTGTAACGCGCGAACAGGCTTTAATCGCAATGACTATAAATTGTGCAAAGCAAATGTTTATCGAGAATGAACGAGGCAGCATTAAACCCGGCAAATATGCAGATTTCCTTCTATTAAATAAGGACGTTCTTACTTGTCCGGTTATGGAGATTCACACTGTCAAGCCCGCAGCAACATACTTCGAGGGGAAAAAAGTTTTTGAGGCTCCCAGCACTGATAAAACAATGAGCGAGCTAAAAGCAGAACTTAGAGCTCAATACGGCGAAAACAAGAGAATCACAGACGGCAATTATGATAAATCGCTTGCAGTCAAGTGCATTAACGGGACATTTGTAGGCAAAAAAATTGATGGTGTCATAGCGTTTAAGGGCATTCCTTTTGTAGGTCAGCAGCCTGTAGAAAATTTGCGCTGGAAAGCTCCCGTTGATGTTGTCCCTGATGACGGCGTTTACGAGGCATATTACAACGCGAAGAGTCCTTGTCAAGTTGATGATAGGTGGCAAGTTGCTTCTCTTTATGTTCAGGGTGAAGACTGTCTATATCTTAACGTGTGGAAAGCTGACGACGGCAGAAAAAATAAACCTGTTATGGTATGGATTCACGGCGGAGCTTTTGAAGTAGGCGGAACAGTAGAACCCCGCGAAGAAGGTACTAATTTCGTAAAAGAAAATCCCGATGTAATACTTGTTTCAATAGAGTATAGGCTCGGCGTTTTCGGCTTCTTCCATTTATCACACCTCCCAGACGGCAAAGATTACCCCGACGCACAGAATCTCGGACTTATGGATCAGATAATGGCGTTAAAATGGGTACACGAAAATATTGCATCTTTCGGCGGCGACCCTAACAACGTAACAATTTTCGGACAATCAGCAGGCGGCGGCAGTGTGTCTCTGCTTCCGTTAATAAAAGGTTCACACCAATATTTTAAGCGCGTAATTGCACAAAGCGGCTCACCAGTTTTCACGCGTTCTACAGAAGAAGCTATTGCATGCACAAATGAATTAATGAAAAAATTAGGCTGCAAAACTGTTGCTGACCTGCAAAAAGTTGATATACAAAAATTTGTTGATGAAGGCGACATACTCACATTGCGCGTGTGGGCAGAAAGGGACGGGAAATATTTGCCTCTTGACCCTTATGCGGCGTATGCTAATGGTGCTGCAAAAGATATAGATTTTCTTCAGGGCTGCACAAAAAATGAAATGGGTTATTTCGTGGTCAGCTTAGGTGATAATTACAATGCGTTTGCTGCTGCACGTCTGGCCAAGAAAATGGCTCAATTGACGGATAAAGAGAAAGCACTTGTTGAGAGTTTCTGCAATGACGCAAATAACATAACCCCGAAATACTCCATCACAAGCAAATTATTTGATCAAATCGTATTTATTGCGCCCCTGTTCAGAATGTCGGAGAATCAAACAAAGGCCGGCGGAAAGTCTTACACTTATTATTTCAGGGTTGAGTCTTCAATACCCTTAATGAGAAGCGGACATGCTGTAGAGCTTTCGACAGTGTTCAATCACCCTGAAGAGACTCTTGTAACTGGGAGAAGATTTGACGAGACATTTTCAAAGACTATGCGTAAAATGTGGGTTCAATTCGCGAAGACCGGCAATCCTTCACTAAGCGCAGAAATTTCTCCCGACGGTAAAGCTCATGAGTGGCCGCTTTATGATTTGGAGAACAAAACAATTATGGTCTTCGATGAGTTCAACATTCACCCGGAAAAAGAGTCAGATTTAAAGATTCTTGATTGGGACAGATGCTATTTCTTGACTAAGTATTATTGCATTTGACAGTTTAGAGTATGTAACTATAGAATTGAATCGAAATTTATTGTATGAAAGGAACTACAATTAACATTATGCAACACAAATCAAAATATCAATCTCGCGTTATTGGAGCATTACTTCTCGTTCTCGTGCTTGCAGTTACGGCATATGCAGCACCCTTCACAGCTCCTAAAAAATTAGCTGATTACCTTTACTACATGGAATACACCGACTATGAAGTTGACTTAACGACGGGCGAACAGGTCAAAACCGGTTTTGCTTGCTCTGCTGTTCGTAATGGAAATTTCTACGGCCGTAATTTAGATCTTGATTACTCCGATGTCCCTGAATTTGTAATCAAAGTTGCCGCAAAAGAAGGTCGTTACGCAAGCATAGGAATGGCCGCAATTCTCACGTTAAAATCTAATGGAGTTGACAAAGTTTCTGAAGCTGAATTTCTCGCAATGCCAAATTTAACCTTTGACGGCATTAATGAAAACGGTGTAGCGATAAATTGTAATGTCGCTCCTGCAATTGATTTAGATTTCGCTACTTTGATGTCAACTAATTACGGCAAACCGCGCATTCATGCTGTTGCAGTCGTCCGTTACGTTCTTGATCACGCAAAATCCGCCGCTCATGGTGTAGAACTCTTAAAGAATATGGACATTTACGGCGGTTACGGCACATGGGGACTTCACTGGATGCTTTCTGACGAGAAAGAAACTTACATAATCGAATGCATTGACGGTGAACTTGTTGCAAGAAACGATACAGATAACATCATGACAAATTTCTATGTCAACTACGCGCCTAATACTCCCTACGCAAAACATATAGCACAGAAGGGTCAGACAGTTGCAGGAAAAGTTTATGAGAACTTCCCGATTCTTACGCCTCATGCCTGCGGGGTTGAACGTTACGCCATTTTGAAGGAACATTACGCAGAGGGCGCAAAATCTGCTGAAGGTATGTCCCGCTTAATGGAGCGCGTTAAATATACTCAGGCCTATGAAGCTGATACAAAACCGTTCTGGTATACAGAATATACAGAAGGAAATTTGACAATCGCAAACACTCCGATGGACTTCAAAGCAGCTATGCAGTACGGCTTTGATACATACAAATTGCATGATAGAAATATTCAGCCAAATAATTTCTGGCAGACATGGCACACATCAGTTTACGATTTTGCGAATAAGACACTACGCTTGAACATTCAAGAGGATTACTCTAAGCACTACGATTTCAAGCTGGACTAATTGAAATTTATTCCGTACCTCCTCAACGCCTGAGGGGGTATTATTTTTGCCGTGAGACATTCACAGAAAGGACGATACAAGAATGAAGAAGAAAATTTTTGCACTGGCAGTTATCGTTGTTATGGCAATGAGTTTTACAGCCTGCGCCGATACACCGGACTATTCACAAAATGCGAGCTGGTACAAGATTCCCAATATCACAAAGGATGTAGACACATTCTATGTTTACGCAACGGAGTACATGGGCTTAGGAGAGAATGACCCCGAATATGCAGCACTCGATAATGCAGAAATGTTAAAGGGCGTTGATAATCAATATATGCTTCAGGCAAGCGCATACGAGGACTCAAGCAACGTTTTTGTGCCGTATTACCGCCAGGCAGGAATGCGTGTAATGAGAAAATCTTGGCTTGAGACCGGAGACGTTGATAAAGCAATTTCAGCTATGCCCTATAATGACATAACAGCAGCACTTGATTACTACTTCAAGAATTACAACAACGGCAGACCGTTCATTATTGCAGGACACAGCCAGGGATCCGCTATAATTAGACTCCTTCTGAAAAAATATTTTATGGAACACCCCGACTACTATAAACGCATGATAGCCGCTTATGTAATAGGTTACTCAATCACTAAAGACGACCTCAAAGCATATCCTCATTTGAAATTTGCAGCAGGCGAGACAGATACAGGCGTAATAATTAGCTGGAACACTGAAGGCAAAGAAAATGTCGAGAATAACATCAAGACCGCTGTATTACTTCCCGGCGCAATCAGCATTAACCCGCTTAACTGGAAACTTGACGAGACTTACGCACCAGCAAGCGAAAATCTCGGCTCACTCTTTATGAACGAGAAAACCGGCAAAATCGGAATAGGCGATGTAGGAGCAGACGCGCAAATTATTCTTTCACGCGGAACAGTCGTAACAAACGGCCCGGCATCACCTCTCCCGGAAGATGAAACAAGAATCTCTGCTGAATATTTCGGTCCAGACGGCAGACACGCTGATGATTACATACTTTATTACAACAACATCAAAGCAAACGCAGCAAAACGTATCGCAGCTTATATGTCAGGGAGGACTCCGGATTATTCACAAAAAACGAGCTGGCACAAGATCCCGGAAATTACAAAGGATGTCGATACATTCTACATTAATTCAACGGCGTACATTTTCGGCAGCTTGAAAGAAGATTCACCCGAATACGCGTCAATCGACAACGCAGAAATGTTAGCAGGTTTTGCAGAAGAATATTTATCTCATGCAACAGTGTTCGAGGACGCTACAAATGTATTTATGCCGTATTACCGTCAAGCAGGAATGAGAGTCATGAAAAAATCTTGGCTTGAAACCGGAGACGTTGATAAAGCAATTTCAAGTAAGCCCTATAATGACATAACAGCAGCACTTGATTACTACTTCAAGAATTACAACAACGGCCGCCCGTTCATTATTGCAGGACACAGCCAGGGATCCGCTATAGTTAGACTCGTCCTGAAAAAATATTTTAAGCAGCACCCCGACTATTACAAGCGAATGATAGCAGCTTATGCAATAGGTTACTCAATCACTAAAGACGACCTTAAAAATTTTCCTCATTTGAAATTTGCAGAAGGTGAGACCGACACAGGCGTAATAATCAGCTGGAACACTGAAGGCAAAGAAAATGTCGAGGAAAACACCAAAACCGCCGTATTACTTCCGGGCGCAATCAGCATTAACCCGCTTAACTGGAAACTTGACGAGACTTACGCGCCTGCAAGCGAAAATCTAGGCTCACTCTTGGAAAATGGGAAGATCGGCGATATAGGAGCAGACGCGCAAATTATCCTTTCACGCGGAACAGTCGTAACAAACGCCAAGCCCGACCCAATGCCCGAAGAAGCCGCAAGAATCACAGCCGAGTACTTCGGACCGGGTGCCAGACACGACAACGATTACACTTTTTACTACAACAACATTAAAGCCAACGTCGCAAAACGTATCGCAGCTTACAAGGCAAGCAAATAGCAATTTACAAATAAAGAAATCCCCCTTCTAAAAATTTTAGGAGAGGGATTTTTTCTGCTGCCAAGTCTCAATATTTAACGCACGAGACAAGGTTTCTTGCTGTCAAATTTCCAGTTAGGAATCAAATATTGCATTGCTGTTGCGTCATTTCTATCGTGTGAGGGTAATTTATTATAAAGCGCGTTGGCCTCCTCGAGCCGCTTCATATTTAGTGTAACACCGAGTCCGGGCTTGTCTGGTACTGCGAGATAACCGTCTTTAATTTCCGGCGCGTCGTATAACAAATTTTGTCCGTCCTGCCAAATCCAGTGCGTATCTAAAGCTGTAGGTTTCCCCGGTGCTGCTGCTCCGACCTGTGCAAAGGCTGCGAGCGTAATATCGAAGTGATTATTTGAGTGGCTGCCCCACGTGAGTCCCCAATCATTTAATAATTGCGCGATTCTGATTGAGCCTCCGAACCCCCAGAAATGAGGATCTGCAAGAACAATATCTACAGCCTTCAACGCTGCTGAATGATAAAATTGTCTCCAGTCAGTAGCAATCATATTTGTAGCAACCGGCAATTTAACGGCGTTCTTAAACTCTGCCATGATTTCACGACTCGAATAACCTGACTCAGGGCCGCAAGGGTCTTCTATGTAGGTTAAAACACTTTCAAGCGGTCTGCAAAGTTCTATAGCTTCAGCAAGACTCCAAGCTCCGTTAGGGTCAATATTGATTCTTCCGTTGGGAAATGCTTTTTTCAGCGCGATTACTGCCTGCATTTCTTCATGACCGGCCAAGACTCCGCCTTTGAGCTTGAAATTTTTGAATCCGTACTTAGCGTTTAAACACTGGGCTTGCTCGACTATGCTTTCAGGTGTGAGCATTTCTTTACGTCTCATTCTGTACCATGAGTCAGAGCTTGAGGACTCATCGAGATAATTTAATTCTCGTGCCTTGTCCTTATCGCTCACGTAAAATAAATAGCCGAGAGTTTCGACTTTATCACGTTGTTTGCCGTCGCCAAGTAAGTCGCACATTTGCAAGTCTAACGCTTGACCTAGTAAATCAAGTAATGCGCACTCTATAGCCCATTCAGCTTTTACAACAAATTTTAATTTCGAGATGTCGAGAGTCTGAATCCCTTCGCCGTCGTCCTCTTTTGCGCGTTTGGTGTGTTTATGAATCGAGTCAAGAATCCCGCGATATTTCCCGACCTGCTGACCTACTACAAGTTCAGTGCAAGCCCTCAAAGCCTCGCATGTGTAGTCGCCTCCGTGAATTTCGCCGATTCCCTGATGACCTGCTGAGTCCTCAAGAATTACTATATTTCGCGTGAAAAATGGCGCGTGTGCTCCCGAAAGAGTCATTAACATTGAGTCATAGCCTGCAACGGGAATAACCTTCATGCTTGTTACTATGGGTGTTGACATAATTTCGCCTCCTGATAAAAAATTAACCCCGCTTTTACACGGGGCCTTGATGAAATAATTATTTCGCTAATTCGTCAGCTATTGACTTGAAAATCTGGAAATATTCAGCGTCGTGCTTCTCACTGTCTGCGCCTGACAAATAATACGGCATCATTTCAACTTTGCGAATCGCCTCGACGCATTCCGGTCTCTTGTGCATTTCCTGAACGATATTTTCATACCATGTAATAACTTCCTGCGGGGTCTCTTTCGGGAAATAGAACGAGAAATCGCAGTCAGGATATACTAAGTCAATGCCCTGTTCCTTGAATGTCGGAATATCTTTAATTAAGTCATAACGCTTTTCACTGGGTACGCCCAACGCTATAAACTGGCCGGACTCAAGATAATCTTTACAGTTAATATAAGCACCGGGCATCATATCGACTTGGCCGGAAAGCATACCGACTATTTTGTCAGAGTTCGAGCCGTAATCAACTAAATCAAGCTCAATTCCTGCTAATTGCTGGAACTTGAGAATCTCATAATATGTATACGCGCCTACTTCTGTGCATGCAACTAATTCACCGGGGTGCGCCTTTGCTGCTGCGAGAAATTCTTCGAGATTCTTATATTTCTTGGGATTCACGTAGAATTGCTGTGCGGGATCTTTCGCGAACGTTGGACCGAGCTTGAATGCTGTATAGTTGTAATCAGTTATTCCGGCAACATTTGCGACGTTGACGAGATTATGACCATATAAAAATGTGTGTCCGTCGGGAGCTGCTGCCCTGACCTGATCTGCTGCGATTGAACCTGCTGCGCCGTTTGCGTTTACGACGATGAAATCACATCCGGATAACTCTTTTGCGTACTGTGCAAAGACTCTCGCGCTTAAATCTGTGTTACCGCCTGCACCGGCCGGAACGATAATTGATACTGTCGTCGTGGGTTTCCATTCAGCAAACGCACATGACGCTACTACGAGAACTGCTGCTAATGCTAATAAAACTTTCTTCATTAATAATGACAACTCCTTTAATATATTTTTTCCCGCAAAATTTCACGGGTAATTTACTTTTTCTCCGCTCGTTCGCGCTGCATATGGCGATTAATGGGCGGGAGGGGGTCTGGGGGAGGGGCTTTCTGGGGCTCCCCCAGTTGATGAATCACAAATTTTTTTGCTCCAATTATGACCATAAACTGCTTATTTACTGAGATTCATTTTTTCTGCGCGCGCTGCCTTGATTTCCTTATACAACGTCCAAAGGATTACAGCTATTGCAATAAAGAAAAATACACAGAATATCGGCCTTGAGAAAAACGCACCGAATGTCTTAAATCTCTGCAAACCTCTGCGCAAATATTCTTCTGTCATTCGTCCAATTAAGAAACAAAGCACAAAAGGTGTAGTCGGCAGCTTGAATTTATGATACAAATATCCAATCACGCCGAAAACTAGAATCGATTGCACGTCAAATATTCTATTATTCGTAGCATATGCACCGACAGCGCATAAAACTAGAATCAACGGTAATAATATATGTTTCGGAACCTTGAGAACCTGAACAAACGCTTTAATGCAAGTCCACTCAATTATAAGCATAATCAAAGCGCAAATCATGCACGCCGCAAAAATTCCGTAAACAACATCAGGATTCTTCACGAACAATAACGGCCCTGCACTTAATCCGTGAATCAAGAACCCGCCGAGCATCATTGCTGTTACTCCGTCGCCGGGAATACCAAGCACTAACAACGGAATTAATGCACCGCCTATCGTAGCATTATTAGCGCATTCTGTTGCGACAATTCCTTCAGGATCGCCCTGTCCGAAAGTCTCCGGGTGTTTGCTCATATTCTTAGCTGTAACGTATGCCAGCATTCCAGATGTTGAACCGCCTATACCGGGTAAAATTCCGATTCCTGTTCCGATTAGAGCTGCTCTTATTGCTGCGGGAGTCCATTTAATTAATTCTGCGATACTGAATCCGAAGCCGCGAACTTTTTTAACGGGAATAGTCTTTAATCCTTTGCCGATTGTCTCTGCACTCACAAGAATATCTGCAACCGCAAAAATTCCTATTAGAGTCGTAAGAGTGTTAAAGCCTCCGCGCATTTCAGGAATCCCAAATGTAAATCTCGCTGTCCCGTCAATGGGTGCAAGTCCTACAAGAGCAAATACAAGTCCCAGCATTCCAGCAAGCAAGCCTTTAATCATATTTCCGGAAGATAATACAGCAACCATCGTTAAAGCAAAAAAGCATATCCCGAAATTATCAGGAAAAGCAAATTTTAACGCTACATCTGCGAGCCAAGGTGCAAAGAAAGTCAATATTACAAATGAAAAAATTGACCCTAAGAACGAGAAAACTATTCCGACACCTAATGCGCGCATTGCCTCACCCTTTTGTGCCATTGGGTAGCCGTCAAAAGTTGTAGCTATTGAACTTGCTGTACCGGGCATGTTTAATAATATCGCAGAAATTAGACCGCCCGAAATTCCGCCGATATAGACTGCTACTAAAACATTCATTCCGAGTGATGAACTCATTGAGAACGTTAACGGCAGCATTAAAGCAACGGCCATTGACGCACTTAAACCGGGAATCGAGCCGAAAACTATTCCGATAGCAACTCCGGCAATCATTAATAATAACGAAGTTGGTTCGCAGACCTTGAGAGCAGCCGCCCCTAATTGTGATAAAGCTCCCATAATATTCGCCTCCTATAACGTGAATAAACCAGCAGGCAGGACAATTTTAAATCCGTACCTGAACAGGAAAAATACAGCGAAGACGAATATAATATCAATCACTGCATAAATAATAACGTCCTTTGCGCTTCGTCTGTCATTGGGTGCAAGTACTAAAATTTGCAGGAACAAATATCCCAGCGTCGATAAAATAAATCCTACAGGCGCAAGAATGTTCACGTAAATTGTTATCAATACGAGTGAGCTTAGAACGCGTTTATAATCCGAAGTATCTGCCGGAGCTGACTCGGCCTTTGCTGCGTTGTGCTTGAAATTTTTTACTGCACTGAACAATAATAATAACGCAAGAACGAGCATAATTATCCCGATTAGAGTCGGCATAAAGTCAGGGCCGATCTTCATAACGCGCGATTTTGGGAGCTGACTGGACAGCCAGATAGTAACTCCGCCGAGAACAGTATAAAATATCCCTACTATAATGTCCCCGTATTTCTTAAAGAACAAAATTACTGCATCTCCTTCCGTGTAGCAACAAAATTATTAAATTGTAAAATAATGAATTGTTGAACATTTTATCAGAGACGGAAAAATTTTTTATCGTATAAAATTCGTACATTGCCACTCTTCAAGCGGTGAAGGGTTAATATTTGCCTTCCTTCCTGCCTCGATACACTTCAATAGCCACGCCATATTTCGGCCAAGTGTGCGCATTGTCTGCAAGCCTTCGAGATCCTGTCTGACTTCATCGGGTGTGTTGCCGTGAACTTGATTCCAGTATTGAGACGATACAACGGGCATATTCTTAATCGTAAAATATTTATTGAGTCTGTCAAAAGCTGCCGACGCTCCGCCCCTCCTGCAAGAGACAACGCAAGCACACGGCTTGTTAAAAAATTTGTCCCCGCCCGAGAAAAAGAATCTATCAAGGAACGCGCATAGACTCCCGGTCGGACCTGCAAAATAAACTGGTGAGCCGATAATAAAGCCGTCGAACTCGTCAACCCTTGCTGCTAATTCTCTTACGCCGTCATTGAATACGCAATGTCCAAGAGTCGCGCACTTGAAGCAGCCGATACAGCCTTGAATCGCTTTTTTGCCGATGTGATAAATTTCTGTGTCGATTCCTTCTTGATTGAGAGTTGCAGCTACCTCATTTAATGCCGTAAATGTGCAGCCTTTCTCGTTGGGTGAACCGTTAATTAATAAAACTTTCATGTAAAATTTGCTCCCCTCATGTGAAAAATTTTTGTTGATTTGATTATAACCTGATTGAATGAGTATTAATAACGCTATTTCTCGTAAAATTGTATATGTTATAATGATTTCATTCACATAAATTTTCAGAAATTAAAATTTTTATTCAGTAAGGAGGGTGACGTATCATGAAATTATCGAAGTGCGTAAATGCTTGTAATTACTCATGCCCCCCCCCATCCCCCGCAAATTACGTAATTTTGTGAGACGTTCTCGTGAGTCAAAGCCTCCTTAAGTGAATTAATAAATTTATGTGCGCTCGTTGGCATAAAGAATTTATTTATTCAAGGAGGAATTTATTTATGAAAACTAAGAAATTGGCAGTTATTGCAATATTATTATTTTGTGTCCTGTACCCTAATTTTATATTTGCTGCTGAAGATAATGATATAAGGATTCTTCCGCCTTCCCCTGAGTATGTAGAATGGCTCGAAAGTCTTGAGCAAAGCAAAGAAGGTTTCACAACAAAATCCGAGAGCGATTCATTCAAAGGCGGCGTAATACCGAGTCCAATTGATAGATCTGACTTATGGAAGAATCCTCCTAGACCTCGGGATAATGGCGAAATGTTCTCTACTATGAATGTTTTGCCGGAATACTATGATCTGAGAGAGCACAATAGAGTCACTCCAGTCAAAAATCAAAATCCATGGGGAACTTGCTGGGCTTTTGCATCACTCGGTTCAATGGAATCTACTTTTAAGACTCTATATAGTGATAGCGTTCCTGACTTGTCAGAAATGTTTGTTGCATATTTTGTTTATGGAGACACGCGGCCGGGTAAATCTTTCGGTCTGTATGATGATAATAAAAATATTTTAGATCAAGGCGGTCATGCTGATTACGCAATCGCATTAATATCAAGGCTGGGATGTGTGCGTGAAAATATACTTCCTTACCCTTCAAGACAACGTACATATACAGCTCCCGATAAATTCCCAGAAGAATACCCTACTTTACCGATTAGACTTAAAGATACATATAGTATTGGATATTTAAGCGGCGACAAAATGATGAATGTAGTCAAGGATCTAGTTATTAAACATGGTGCTTTGTATATTAGTTATCATCACAATCATAATTATGATAACGCAGCTACTCATCTAGTAGACGGTGAATATATTACAACTTATTTTACCAACGACGATGCTTTGGGAAATCACGCAGTTAATATTATAGGCTGGGATGATAATTTTTCTCGCATGAAATTCCCTGTGTCTATGAGACCCACTAAAGACGGAGCCTGGCTCGTTCGTAATTCATGGGGAACTGACTGGGGCGATGACGGATATTTTTGGATGTCATATGAACAGGAAATTTTTGACGTGAATTTATTAATATTGGATGACACACCTGAAGGACTCAAGCACTACGGTTATGACGATCTGGGACACTTAGGTTCTACAACTGGGAAATGGTCAGCAAATATCTTCAAGACAGAATCAGATGAAATTTTGCAGTATGTCGGATTTTACACAATCAAGAATAATACTAATTACGAAATTTACGTGTATGATCTCGGTACTGAACAACCCGATTCCCCTATTAATGGAACGTTAATCGCCAGCAAAAAAGACGGCTATAACGCATATTCAGGTTATCACACGGAAGATTTTTCTCTGAATAAGATAAAAATTTCTAAGGGGCATTATTTCTCCGTTGTAGTTAAGACAGATACAGGAACTGCAATTGAAAAGAACTACTATTCTAGCTCTAATGCGGTTGTAAATTTAAACGAGTCTTATTATTCTTCAGACGGAACAACTTGGCGCGATGCAGTTGAAGATTCTGGATACAATGTTTGTATAAAAGCCTTTACTATTCCTTATGATGAATCACAACCGACACCGCCCGCTCCTGTTGGTATAGCTATCAATGACACAAATTTCCCGGATTTCAATTTCCAAGATTATGTGAAGACAAATTTTGACAGTGACTCTAACGGAGCATTAAGCTACGAAGAAATTAATAATGTTACTTCAATGAAACTCTACACGAAAAACTTTTTGAACCAGGATGAAGGCATGAATATAGCCTCTCTGAAAGGTATTGAATTCTTCACGGCTCTAACTTCTCTGGATTGTAAACATAACCAGTTA
Organism: Synergistaceae bacterium; assembly: GCA_017443945.1. Classification (NCBI taxonomy): domain Bacteria; kingdom Thermotogati; phylum Synergistota; class Synergistia; order Synergistales; family Synergistaceae; species Synergistaceae bacterium. Next base: position 2,753 of record JAFSXS010000032.1, on the reverse strand, counting down.
ACGGCTTTAGATACTAGCAATAATACGGCTCTGACTCATCTAGATTGCGGCGATAACAAATTAACAACTTTAGACGTTAGCAAGAATACGGCTCTGATTTATCTAGATTGCGGCGGTAACAAATTAACAACTTTAGACGTTAGCAGTAATACAGCTCTAAGTGTTCTAGATTGCCGCGCTAACAAATTAACAACTTTGGACGTTAGCAGGAATACGGCTCTGACTTATCTAGATTGCGGCGGTAACGAATTAACAACTTTAGACATTAGCAAGAATACGGCTCTAAGTTATCTAGATTGCGGCAGTAATAAATTAACATTACTAAATCTAGAAACAATCAATGAGTTAGCTTATCTGATTTGCAGAGGTAATCAATTAACAACTCTAGATGTGGGAAAAAATCGTTTAGAGGTTTTGTTTGATTGCTCATGGAATAAATTAATGGCTTTAGATTTAAGCAATACTTATTGTTGGGATTGTGATTATGGCGATCAAAAAGTTACAGATCTGATAGTTAATAAGGATTCCGACGGCTATTACATAAATCTTAAGGAGTATTTGCAGGACAGAATTAGCAAAGTATCAAACGTTATAGACAACGATACAGGAGCGTCATTGCAATACGACAGTTCTACAGGCATCATAAAATTTTCTTCGAGTACAACTACTATCCGATATACTTATGATGTTGGCAAATATGTATTATTGCCTATGACTGTTTATATCATCATGACGGATAAACCTGAAATAATAACTAAATCCTTGCCTGATGCAGTTTACGGCGCAGAATATTCGGCACAGATTGAATTAACAGGCGGTACTCCCACTTCATTCCAAATAACTCAAGGAAAATTACCAAGCGGGTTAACTCTTAATAATTCGGGATTAATTTCTGGAACTCCCACTCAGACAGGCGAATTTCCATTTGTTGTTAAGGCTAGTAATATTGCGGGCTCTGATGAGAAAGAATTGATATTAAACGTAACTCAGATGCCATCAATAACAACAGCAACATATCTCAAAAATGGCATTAAAGGCGAAAAATATTCTGTAACTCTTAAATCGTCAGGAACAGAATCCACATGGACAAAAATAAGCGGAAGCTTACCTGATGGCCTAACCCTTGCAAATAACGGCGTAATTTCAGGAACTCCTACAAAAGCAGGCACTTTTTCATTTACTGTTAAAGCGAGTAACTCAGCCGGTGAGGACTCCGGAAATTTTATAATCACCATTAGCAATCCCGATGAGAGTTTAGAAATATTAACAACGAACCTTAAAGACGCTATTGTTGGTGTTGAATATAATGAAACAGTTAAAACCAATTTACCCATTATGGAAGAATATCTTTTGTATCCTGATTATAATGTTCCATCGTGGCTTAGTTACCGCAGAGACAGCAATGACTATACTTCAATGATTCTGAAGGGTATTCCTAATCAAGCAGGGACATACACTTTTTATATCGATGCAACTGATGGATACCAAAGCGGCATAAAGCAATTTACTCTGACAGTAAAAGAATCTCAAAAAGCACTGACAATCACTACAAACACAACACTTACGCCAGGCAATAAATATAAAAATTATGCTGTAATTTTATCTGCGTCAGGAACAACGCCTATTACATGGGAAAAAACTGGCGGCACTTTGCCCAACGGTTTATCGCTGTCAAGTTCAGGTATAATATCAGGTATTCCTACAGAAACAGGCAATTTCTCATTTACTGTCAAAGCAAGCAACACAGAGGGCGAGGACTCTAGAAATTTCTCAATTACTGTTAATGAAGCTCCAACAATCACTACAAATGCGACTCTTACAGCAGGCACTAAAGGAGTAAATTATTCTGTTACCCTTGCAGCATCAGGCACAACGCCTATTACTTGGACAAAAACAGACGGAAATTTACCGGACGGTCTTATTCTCGCAAATACCGGCGTAATTTCAGGTACTCCCACTAAAGCAGGCAATTTCTCATTCACCGTAAAAGCCAGCAATACGGCAGGAAGCGACTCTAGAACGTTCACTATTACAATCAATGAGCTAAAGCCCGCAATCACTACGAGTTCAACTCTACAATCAGGGACTAAAGGTGCAAATTATTCCGTTACTCTTACAGCGTCAGGAACAAAGCCTATTACATGGACAAAAACAGGCGGTAATTTACCGAATGGTCTCACGCTCACGAATACTGGCATAATTTCAGGTACTCCCACTAAAGCAGGCAATTTCTCATTTACCGTGAAGGCAAGCAACACCGCAGGCTATGACTCGAGAACATTCACAATTACTATTAATGAACCAATAATCAAGCCTTCAATCACTACAAATGCGACTCTTACAGCAGGTACTAAAGGTGCAAATTATTCCGTTACTCTTGCAGCCTCAGGCACTACACCTATCACGTGGCAGAAAACCGGCGGTAATTTACCGGACGGACTCACTCTCGCAAATAGCGGTAAAATTTCAGGCACTCCCACTAAGGCCGACACATTTTCATTTACTGTCAAAGCAAGCAATACAGCAGGCAATGACTCTAGAACATTCACTATTACTATTAATGAACCAGTAATCAAGCCCGCAATCACTACAAATGCGACTCTTACATCAGGTACTAAAGGTGCAAATTATTCCGTTACTCTTGCAGCCTCAGGCACTACACCTATCACGTGGACACAAACCGGCGGAAATTTACCGGATGGACTCACTCTCGCAAATAGCGGTAAAATTTCAGGCACTCCTACTAAGGCCGG
>JAFSXS010000031.1 GCA_017443945.1 Synergistaceae bacterium | reverse complement strand
GCTTTATTCACTCGCGACTGACGTATCAACAGGAAAATTATTTTTGGGCGGAGTCATTCCGGGTATATTAATCGGCGTTTTCCTGATGATTTATGCTATTTTCTATTGCGCTACTAAGGGCGAGGACAAAGCAAAAATTAAACAAAGGCTCGACGAGATAAGCTCAAAAGGTTTCTGGGAATTGTTTAAAGAATCTTTCTGGGCGTTAATGTGTCCGATTATTATTTTAGGCGGTATTTATTCGGGATTCTTCACGCCCACTGAAGCAGCAGTTGTTTCCGTTTTCTATGCAATTATAGTGTGCTTATTCATTGAACGTACAATTAAATTAAGCGCGCTCCCTGCATTCTTAATCAGCTCTGTAAAAACTTACGGCGGACTTGCTTTCGTTCTTGCATTTGCTACAGCGTTCGGCAGAGTCTTATCACTCACTCATGCAACATCAGCGGTACAGGAATTTATTATTAATAATTTCCACAGCTCATTCTCTGTATTGACTGTCTGCACAATTATTTTCTTGATTCTCGGCATGATTATGGATACAGGCCCGGCAATCATTATTCTTGCTCCTGTTCTTCTTCCTGCTGTAAAGGCTCTCGGCGTTAATGACGTTCATTTCGGAGTCGTTCTCGTCTGCTGCTTGTCAATTGGACTTGCTACACCCCCGTTCGGACTTGATTTATTTGTCGCCGGAAATATTTCACAGGATCAGCCGATGTCAGTCGCGAAAAAAGCTGTACCGTTTATAATTGCGTTCTTGCTTGCTCTTGCGCTTATTGTCTATGTTCCTGAGATAAGCACGTGGCTTGTAGGTTAATTTAAGGAGGGAAATAATAATCATGAAAAAATTTATTGCCCTGATAGTATTCATATTTATATTGAGTTCGTGTGCGTTTGCTGCGTCAGAATTTGACGAGACGTGGCTAATTACTTCAGATACAACAGCAAAGGGCGCGGCAGGTAACGTTTTTGCTGAATTAATACGCGATAAAGTGAAAGCAGCTAATGCAGGTCTCGTAATTGACTATTTCCCTAATGGCGAACTCGGCGGCGATGCTGATTTATTGCGTCAGGCTCAGAAAGGTTATATTGCTATTACAGTTTGCCAGACTGCTCCGATAGTGTCATTTATTCCGGAAATGGCAGTATTTGATTTGCCGATGGTATTTGCTCGCTATGACGGTGATACGATCGATAAAGTTCTTAACGGCGACTCAGAGTTCCATAAAGAAATATCAAAAGCGTACGAGAAGGCCGGTTTGCATTTATTAGGCTTCATGCAGAATGCTACGTACAGGCTTGCGACTTCAAACAGGAATTTGGAGACACTTTCAGATTTTAAAGGCTTGCAGATACGCACAATGGAAAACGCAAATCACATGTCTTTCTGGACCGCAATAGGAGCAGAACCAACCCCGTTAGCATGGGCAGAATTATATATTTCTCTTCAGCAGGGGACAGTAAACGCTCAGGAAAACGCAGCCGATACTTGTGCAAGCGCGCATTTTGACGAGGTACAAAAATATCTTGCGTGCACGAATCATATTTTATACTGCAATCAGATATGCATTAACGACAAAATTTATCAAGCTCTCTCGCCCGAACATAAAGCAGTACTCGATAAGGCCGTTCATGATGCATTACAGGAAATGCGTCCAAAACTTGAGGAAATCGACAAGGTCAATAAAGAAAAACTCAAAGCAGGCGGCATGACTATAATTGAATATCCAAATTCATTTTTCAATGATGTATTAGCTATGCAGGGTGTAAGAGATCTTTACAGGAGAATCGACAACGCTACAAACGGACTCGCTACAGTTCTTGAAAAGAGTCTCGCAGAAACAGCAGAAGCTAACAAACCAGCGCCCGCTCCTGTGAGTGAACCCGTACCAGAGGCAGCACCCGCACAATAAAATTTGTCAGCAGTGAGACCCGACATTTTTCGCCGGGTCTTTTTCTTTATCCGCCGTAATATTTTATTAGCGACTGAGTCCCCATTTCGCCTTGTCCGTCTTCCTGCAATTTTTTGAGGTGACTCATAACTGTTACAAGCACATCGAGATTTAATGCTTCCTTGTTTGACTCGTCAATCGCCAGCAGCAGATCTTTTATAAAATGTTTTATCGCGAATCCAGGCGTAAAATCCCTGTCTAAAATTTTCGGAGCGTTCATGTCTAATTGTTTGGATCCGCCCTCACCCGTTGAGACTGCACGCAAAAATTTTGTCATGTCAATATCTTTATATCGCGCGTAGGTCATTGCTTCACAGACTCCGGCCAAAGCTCCCGCAGTTAAAATCTGATTCGCTAATTTCGTGTGCTGACCCATTCCCGCAGATCCCATATAATTTATATTTGTCCCCATTGCGCGGAATAAAGGCAGGCACGCTTTGAAATCTTCTGAGTCTCCTCCGGCCATAATTGAAAGTGTCGCATTTTTTGCGTTGTTCACACTTCCAGACACAGGAGCGTCGAGAACGTGAAGACCCCTTTTTTTGCCCTCGTCATAAAGCATTTTCGCCAGAGTCGGACTCGATGTCGTCATGTCGATAATGCAAGAGTCTTTCTTTGCGCTGTCGAATATTCCCGCCGGCATGAAATAAAGATCTTCTATATCTTTAGGCACGCCCAGCATTGTAATTGTAACGTCGCACTCTTTGAGACAGTCATTTATTGTGCTGTGAAATTTTGCGCCGTTGCTGATGATGTCATAAACTTTCATTATTTGACGCGCGTAAACGTGAACTTCAAAGCCGAGCTTCAATAAATTTTTTACCATAGGTTTACCCATTCTGCCGACTCCGATAAAAGCTATTTTCTTCATGTTCATAAAATTGTGCAGCCTCCTTTGATTGAATTATTATATTATCATGTATTATAAACGTGCAGTATTTATTGTGAGGTGATAAAATATTTAAATCTTTTCGCAAGTTTATTCACGTTCACAAGAGAAATATATTTTACTAATACATCTACTAATACAAAAATTTAATATCATTCATTCATTTGCAGCGACTCATAGTGCAAAAAAATTTTTTATCGCGATAAAACTTTTGCATAAACGC
>JAFSXS010000030.1 GCA_017443945.1 Synergistaceae bacterium | reverse complement strand
ATAATTTTACGCTCTCTGAGTCTGATATGAATAAAATTCGCGCGTTAGACTCTGAAAAACGATTCTTTACTTCAACGTGGGAAGAGATTCAACGCTTTAACGACTGGAAGCCGGAAGATTAATAAATTTTTGTTCGCGATTTCCTGTTGTTACGATATAATTATGCGTGAAGTATTTATAATATGAAGGAGAAAATTTTTTATCATGGCAGACATAGTAACACTAGTGATGGAGTCCCGTGAGAAAACCGGCAAAGGCGAAAACGGGCGAATCAGAAAATCAGGTTTTGTCCCCTGCATTATTTACGGCCCCGAAATTAAGGAAAATATCAAGGGTAAAGTCAATATGCGCGAGATTGAAAGAATCTTAGCAGGCAGATGGGAGTCAACCCGTTTAAATGTGAAATTACCCGATGGACGCGAAGAACTTTGCATTATCCGTGAGGCTCAGAGACACCCGATAACAGATATGCCGCTTCATATTGATTTCCTGCACTTGGTCAGAGGCCGCAAAATTACTGTCAATATTCCCGTTGAAGTTGTCGGACGCGATGACTCACAGGGCATTAAGGACGGCGGAGTCTTGGAAGTTACGCGCGAACTTGAAGTCGAAACCCTTCCGATGAGCATTCCTGATGTAATAACAGTTGATGTGTCAGGACTCAATATCGGCGACGCAATTCACGTTAAAGATCTTAAATTGCCCGAAAACGTTGAAGCCCTCGCAGACCCTGAAGAAGTTATTGCAATCGTAGTAACCTCACGCGGTGTAGAGGACGCAGCCCCCGAAGAAGAAGCACCCGCCGCAGCTGATGTTGAAGTCGTCGCAAAAGGTAAAGCAGCCAAAGAAGACGAAGAATCAGAGGAGAAGAAATAATTTATTATGCGTCTTATTGCTGGTCTTGGAAATCCGGGAATTGAATACGCCTTCACCCGTCATAATATGGGCTGGCAGTGCATTGACTTTATCGCGTCAAATAATAATCTCGGCCGGCCTTCACACAAGTTTAATGCTGAGTGCTGGCGGTGGCGTGATATTGTTCTGCTCAAGCCTTTAACTTTCATGAACGCTAGCGGACTTGCAGTGAGTGAGGCTGTAAATTTCTACAAGATCGAGCTTGAAGACGTGCTGATAATTTACGATGATATGGCGCTCCCCTACGGAAAATTGCGTTTACGTGCGCAGGGCAGTGCGGGAGGTCATAACGGGCTAGCGTCGATTATAGGTGCGCTGGGTGATTTGCATGTGCCTAGACTGCGAATAGGAATCGGCAAAGCTCCGGGAGACATGATTAATTACGTTCTCGGACATCTGACACCGGAAGAACGCGAAAATTTACCGGCAATATTAGATCGGGCAAAAATCGCAATAAATGCGTGGCTCGATAAAGACATTCAGAAAGCTATGACAATCGTAAATGCTGACCCTTCGGAAAATCTTTAATCCGGAGGGTTTATTATTATAAGGAGGCGTATTTTTATGCAGGCACGGCGAAAATCTTCAAATGTATTACTTGACACAGCTTTGCAGGAGTTTTACGGCGCAGCTGATGAAATGGGACTTGATGAGAAATTAGTATCTATCTTGAGTCATTCTGAGCGCAGGGTTCACGTTACTATACCTGTTGAAATGGACGACGGCTCCGTGAATGTCTTTGACGGTTACAGAGTTCAGCACTCTACAGCGATAGGCCCGTCAAAAGGCGGAATAAGATTTGATACTGAAGTAGACATGGACGAATGCGAAGCCCTTGCTATGTTAATGACGTGGAAATGTGCGCTCGCCGGTATTCCTTATGGAGGCGGTAAAGGCGGAATTTGCTGCGATCCCCTCAACATGTCCAAGAAAGAAAAAGAAAAATTATCACGCACCTATGCTGCAAGAATTGAACCCATTGTCGGAAGTTGGAGCGATGTCCCCGCGCCTGACATGAACACAAGCGGTCAAGAAATGGTCTGGATAATGGACACAATAAGCAAAATGCGCGGAAAACTTGAACCGAGCTTATTAACCGGCAAGCCAATAAAATATTGGGGCAGTTATGGACGAACAGAAGCAACCGGCCGAGGCGTGGCAACTTGCGGGCTTGAGTTCATGAAAGTGTTAAACAAGAACCCCGATGACGTTACAGCAGCAGTACAGGGTTTCGGCAATGTCGGGAGCTACACAGCCAAGACTCTTAATGAGGCAGGAGTCAAAATCGTAGCAATCAGTGATGTAACAGGCTCGTATTATTCTGCTGACGGAATAGACATAAGAAAGGCATTTGCGGCGATTCATGCTCACCCTAAGAAATTGCTTGAAGGTTTTGAGAAAATCGGAGGCTGTGAAAAAATTGATGATGTTCTCTTTGCTGATGCTGAGTTCTTGTTCCCATGTGCGCGCGACGGAGTATTAAATCGCGATACAGCAGGCAGCGTTAAAGCAAAATATATCGTCGAAGGCGCAAACGGCCCTATCACCCCAGACGGCGATAAAATTCTTGATGATAAGGGCGTTATAATTGTTCCTGATTTTCTTGCTAATTCCGGTGGTGTTATAGGCTCATATTTTGAGTGGGCGCAGAATTTGCAAGGCGAGTTTTGGCCGGAAGAAGAATATAATAACAAGCTCATGAACATAATGAAAGGTAATTTCAGGCTTGTATGGGATTACGCGGAGTCAAAGCACTTGAAGATGAGGCGTGCGGCAACTATGGCGGCTATTCAAAGAGTCGCAGACGTTCTTGAAATGCGCGGAATATTTTTATAGAATTTGCGTGATTTTCCCCTGCTCGTTAATGGGTGGGGGATACTTTATGAATGAAAGGTTGCTGATGAAATTATGAAGGATTCAAATAATAATTTTATTTATGATTTAACGTCAGAAGACAAAGAAATGATACGTGAATACAAAAAATTTTATGCTGATTTCTTCAAGTTTGGGAATAAATTACTTGATGACTGTTTCCCCGAACCGATAGAAGATTACGAGCTTACAATTTATTCAGCTTATTACAGATTTCTTGAACTCTTAGACACTTTAGAAATTATGACAGAGAATAGCTTAATTAATTCCGGATTATTAATTTTGCGCTCATTACTTGAATTAACTGCCCAGCTTTGTTATGTCCTGTGCGATAATGACGAAATTCAAAAGCGTGCAACAATATGGCAAATGCTGGATATAAAGAGGACTGCTCGTGATGATGAAACTTTCTATAAGGCAATGTCGGCGAAAAATTGTTATAAAAACTATGCAGATATTTTGCGTAATAATAAATGGTCTAATTGGTATAGTTATTGCGAGAATAAACGAATGTCGATTGAAGATATTTTTACGATAGCCGGAATTAAAGATTTATACGATAATTTATATAGGCCGTTATGCTTTGAGAATCACGAGACTAATCACATGGAAACGAATATAATAATTGATGAATACAGTAAAAGATTTCGATTTAAGCCGTTCAGAATATTTGAGAATGATGTACTTCTTATGCATAGTATAATAAAAGTTATTCTGCCGTTAAATAACATGATGATAGATAGATACGGCAATGAAGCATTAAAACTCGAATGGAAGCGGTATCAGGACAAAGCCGAACTCTTGATAAAAGATGATGACTCTTTAGCTGAGATTGCTAAAATATTTAACCCGTTAAATAAATGGTATTGATAATAATATGACATTATGTAACTCACTTAGACGCAAAATCGGCCAAGCACTAGCAAACTGGCACATGATTAACGACGGCGATAATGTTTTAGTCGGTCTCTCAGGAGGCAAGGACAGTTTAATTTTGTTGCACGCCCTGAATGAATTTGCAAAACGAAGCCCGGTAAAATTCAATCTCGCAGCATTAACCGTGAAATTAACAGGAATGAATACAGACATTTTGCGGGATTATTGCGCGGAAAAAAATATCAGGTACGAAATAATCAATCAGCCCATAATCGAAATAATTAATGCACGTCAGGAAAAATCGCCGTGTTCATTCTGTGCGAACATGAGACGCGGAATATTAAGCACGTGGGCAGCTGATAATAATTTCAATAAATTAGCTCTCGGTCATAGTTTAGATGACGCTGTAGAAACTTTTTTCTTGAATCTATTTCACACGGGGCGCGCAAAAAGTTTTAAACCGGTTGCTCACATGTCCCGCACAAATATTCATGTTATAAGGCCGTTGATTTTATCGAGTGAGTCAGCAATTATTGATGAGGCACAAAGGCTCGAACTTCCCATTATTGCGAGTGCTTGTCCGTTTGCAGGTCATACGCAGAGGCAGAGAACGCGCGAATTTATTGCAGATTTACGAAATAGAATCTCTGATTTATACGGAAAAGTTATTCATGCACTAGAAAATTTGTCTGATAATGACAGCTGGTAATATATACGTGTTTTATGCTGCGACCAACGGGAAAGGTTTTCGCCTTTGACTTTGCTGTTATAGATTTTAGAAGTCTTGAAAATTTCAGCTTTTTTTGTGAGAATGTAAATAAATTATCAGAGGAGAATTATTTTATGAAATCAACAATTATTTTCGGCAATTTCATCACAATGGACAACAAGAGACCCTTTGCTAAAGCTGCATTAATAAAAAATGGTGTGTTCGCTTATATCGGCAACGCTGACGAGGCGAAAAAATTAGCAGGTTCTGACGCTCAAGTGTTGGACTACGGCGAAAATTTTATACCCCGGTTTTCTTGAATCACACACTCACGGACATTTAGCGGGCCTTCGCTTTATTGGACAAGCTAACTTGAAGCAGGCCGGATTGACTGACTATGCAAAATATCGTGAAATCATCAAAGAATTTATCGCAAAGAATCCTCAACGCGATTACTATGTGGCAGCTGGCTGGATGGAAAATAACGAATACGTCAGCAAGGCCTATCTTGACGAAATCTGCTCTGACAAACCGTTAATTATGCATTCATCGGGCGGTCATTCTATGTTACTCAACACAAAAGCATTGGAAGTCGCCGGCATTGACTCAGAATATGCGAAAAATTACGGTTATGATCAAGTACACGTTGACTCTAACGGCGAACCGGACGGTTATATCTGTGAAGCCCCCGTCTTTGAACTCGTGCCGCAGTTACCTACTACTATAGATGACGCTAAAGCCTATTTGCTTGCATGGCAGGATTTCGCGTTAAAATGCGGTTTTACTGCTGTTGCCGACGCAGGTGCAGAAGTTATACACAGTGTTACGCCTAAAGCCTATTACGAGCTAGAACAAGAGAAAAAATTAAAGCTGCGAACTTATGCATATATGTACGTGTTAGACAATATTGCAAGCCCGAAAGCAGAAATCGCCCGTATTGCAGAACAGCGCGCCACTTTAAGCGGTGAATATTTTTATATTGTAGGTGCCAAAGCCTTTTTGGACGGAGTAACAGAAGCTCATACAGGATGGCAGAATCAAGATTATCTTGACCAGCCCGGCTATCATGGTTTAGAACGCTTTAACGATCATGATAAAATGGTCGAGCTGATTACTGAAGCAGACAAAGAAGGAATGTCCGTGCACGTTCACTCTGAGGGCGGCGGAGCAACTCATTTTATGTTAGGCTGTATCGAGGACGCAGAAAAAATTACAGGCGACATGGATCAACGTAATGTCTTAGCACACCTTCATTTTGTTACGGATGAAGATATTAACCGCATGGCCGCGACTCGTTCAATACCGGCAGTCCCTCCGCTTTGGACACCTCAAGTACCCGGCAATTATGAGAGTGAAGTTAATTATGTCGGTAAAGAATTATCGGATCAATCTTACCCGATTAAATCATTTTATGATGCCGGCGCAAATGTAGTCTTTCATTCTGATTATCCAGTTTCACCGATTATAAGCATTCCATACAGCATTTACTTGGCCGAAAAACGCCATTATCCGAAAGAAATATTAAACGGCGCAGACAAACCGCGAAATATCAAGGAAGCTATAACGCGTGAACAATCTCTGCGCGCAATGACAATAAATGTTGCCTATCAGTTACATCAAGAACACCGCATGGGATCAATTGAATTTGGCAAGCTCGCAAATATGACAGTGTTTGATTGCGATTTCCTTCATGACGATATAGAAAAAGTCGCACAGGCAAAAATAATCGCTACCATCGTAGACGGCGAAGAAGTCTATAAAGCATAAAAATTTTTGAACAGTCCAGCAACATTAGGGCTGTTTTTTTCTTGCTTTATGAATGAGCAAATAATTTCTAGAAGGGGAGATAAACAAGTGGCACAAATTGCAGATAAAGTCTACAGGAACGCAAAAATTTATTCTATTGCATTTGACGGAACAGAAACTCACGCCGAAGCACTCGCTGTCAAAGACGGAAAATTTATATATGTCGGCAATGAATCAGGCCTTAAATCATATATAGGCGATAACACAGAAATAATTGATTGCAACGGTAAAAGCATAATTCCCGGTCTTGGTGACGCACACATGCATTTGGCACATGCCGCAAAAAAATTCGGAACATGCAGTTTCGGCGACATTGTACCGAATCCAAAGACTGACACTCCAGAAAGCGTGTTAAAGCAGATTCAGGAAAAATTAAGAGTTTACGCCGACGAGCAGAAAAATACTCCTGTCATTAGGGGTCTCGGCTGGGATAGATCGTGGTTTTCCGGCGGTTTGCAGGGCATTATTAGACCCTTCACAAGACATGATATAGACGCGATTGTACCCGATAAACCTGCTGTGTTAATGTCATTTTGCGGACATAGAGTTTTACTCAACACTAAGGCACTTGAAGCAGCCGGCATTACGAAGGACTCTGACGACCTTAACGGCCTAATTGTGAAAGAGTCAGACGGGAGTCCAAGCGGTTATATTAAGGAGCCTGTCGCTTATATGCCCATTATAAATAGTATTCCTGATTATGATTTCACGACTAATGAACATCATGACTGCATGAAGAAAGCCTTTAATATTTTAATATGTTTAATGAAATGGGATACACGCTTTTATGTGATTGTCAGCAGGCCGAGTCGCCTTATGCAGAACTCGTGAAAATGGCCAAGAACGGCGAATTTACAGCTAGAGTGTCGGGCGTTCATAACGTCAATGACTCAACAAGAGACGAAGACATAAAACAAGCAGTCGCCAACCGCAATAAATTTAATGTTGATGATCTCTTCACTGTTGATACTGTAAAATATTTTGCTGACGGTACATTTTCCATGATTGAGCCTTATATCGAGACCGCCGGCGATAAAGCAGGTACAAGAGAGCCGTTATTATGGGATGAACAGCACATGAAAGAATCTATGGCACTAGCTAACAAAGAAGGCTTCAACATTCATACACATGCTATGGGAAATTATGCGATTCGCAGAGTAATTGACTGTTACGAGAACGCGCAAAATTTATACCCGAATCCCCGAATCAGAAATATTATCGCTCATTGCACGTTTATAGCACCTGAAGACAAAATACGCATGGGCAGGAGTCATATAATCGCAAGCAATCAGCCCGGCTGGTTCAGTGATACGCCTACAAGTGAAACTGTTATGGTCGCTTACTGGGGTGAAGATGTTGTCAGACATGAATATCCGAGCAAATCATTAATAGATAACGGCGTAATCTGTGCTTATGGGTCAGACTTTTTTGTGAGTCCCGTTTATGGTCTTTCCGGTATTCAAGCAGCTATGACAAGAAAACGAGTCAAGTTAGATTCAACTTATGAGCTGTATAAAAATATTCCTGCTGCAATGCCCAGTGAGTGCGTAAGTCTTAAGGAAGCTCTAAAGGCTCACACTATCAATGCAGCATATCAGGCACATTTGGAGAATATAACCGGTTCAATTGAAGTAGGAAAGTCCGCAGAGTTTGCAGTTTTGGACAGCGACATTGAGAACACGCCGGCAGAAAATATTCAAGATATTAGAGTGCTTGAGACAGTCTTTAAGGGAAAAACAGTTTTTAAGCGGGCTTAATATTTAGGTGTCCAAATGAAAAAATTATTTACGATTGATGATTGTATGATTGCTTTCGTTGCTGCTTTGGGTTATGGATTGAGCTTTGAGATTCCTAAAAATTTAGGCTGCCCGGAGTGGTTGAGCGGAGTAATTTGCTTGTTTGTTGGTGTTGCGCTTGAATGGATTGTAGAAAAAATAGTCTTCAGTGAATTTGTGCAGAGAAAGACTCATTACAGGGTAATAATTTTTTCTGCGTTCATTCTAATTTTCCTGCTGGCTCAATATATTTCTGTTTACTTAATGGGCGTATCGATGATTGAACATTTGCTCGAAGAATACGTGTATATAATTGTATTTCCTGTAATCGGCTTTATTATTAGTATGCTGATTCGGTGGTATCGTATTCGCAAGATCCGCAAAGTTTACGGGGACGGGAGCAAAGGTTATGTATTCAACCTGAAAAATTCTGACATCGAGGAAGCAAACCAGCAGAATAAACCCATATCCGGCAAATATGATAAAGATTATGCAGTGAAGACAAGAACTGGCGTTTATGTCGGAGAAAAGCATAAATCAATAATTTCATATTTAGGGATCCCCTACGCAAAGCCGCCCATCGGTGAATTAAGGTGGAAAGCTCCCGAACAGTTACCCTCATCAAGTGCCGTCTTTGAAGCAAAAAATTTCGGTGCTTCAGCCGTACAAATTGAGCAGAAAGGCTCTATCGTGAAACATCACAGACAAAGCGAGGACTGCCTAACGTTAAATATTGGTGTCGCGCGAAAAAAGTCGTCAGCACAAAAAAAGTCGTCAGCACAAAAAAAGTCGTCAGCACAAAAAAAATCTGTCCTTGTATTATTTCATCATGGGAGTTTTACTCACGGAGGTTCAGTCGATCCATTATTAGACGGCGAAAAATTTTTAGAGAATCACCCTGATATTATATTTGTCAGCTTTAATTATCGGCTTGGTATTTTCGGATTTATTGATTTCTCGGAGGTTCCCGGCGGTGAAAATTATCCTGATACATTAAATCTCGGACTGCTGGATCAAATCGCGGCTTTAAAGTGGATTAAGGAAAATATATCTGCTTTCGGAGGCGACCCGGAAAAAATTACTGTAATCGGCTTTGAGGCAGGAGCAACATCTATTTGTATGCTCGCAGCAAGTGAGCAGGCAAAAAATTTGTTCACAAGAGCTATTGTGCTTAATGGAAATCTTACAGCAGTATACGATAAATTGGACGGCCCTAGAGCACTGGCAAGAGATTTATTAACGGAAACTCATACAACAACAATGGCGGAGCTTTTACAGCTGAAGACTGAAGACTTGAAGAATGCGGCTCAAAAACTTTGGCGGAACATGTGCGCTCCTACGTGTGATGGGAAATTAGTTCCTGTTGACGTGTTTAATGCCTATCACGACGGGGCAGCGTCAGGCATTGAATTTATTATCGGCATTCCAAGCAATGAAACGCGGGTATTTCACTCAATTTTAGGCGATAAAAACTATAATGATTTAGTGTCAGCTGCTATTGATGATATGAAAAATTATATAGACGACTCTGTTGATAATGCAGTAAAAGAGTATCTCGCGACTCAGACGGCATTAACAAATGAACTTGAAGCTAAATCAAAACTTGTTGAGCAGATAATCTCTCTTAGCATTTACCGGAGTGCAGCAAAATTATCAGAGAGCGGGAATAAAGTATATCTCATGTACTGGGATGAGAAGCCGTTAATAAAAAATTTAGGTTCAGGCACAATTGATGTAATAGCAACATTGCTCGGAAATAGTGAAGCGTCGCAGATGTACGGCAGTGTAATAAACGCTAATTTATCAGAGACACTTCAGAGTTTATTGCAAAAATTTATAAACGGGGATCCTTTACGACTCTATCCAAATGAGATAAAAGGAGTCAACGCCTTTAATTGGAAAACTTTTCCGCAGGCACTTATTGTATCGGATAAAAAAATTCGTTGCGGTAAGATAGAAGGCAGGTTAACAGGAATAAAAAGTTTCTTGGACTTTGCCTTGAAGTAATAAATAAAGTGTGCAGATGTTTTCTTGAGTGAGAAGATGTCTGCATATATTTATGTCATAATATTTTTACGGTCATTGCACTTGAATACTTGCAAAATTTTTTATCTCCCAAAGTTTTAAATTTTTTGTGTGAAGGATTACTATAACTGTGAAAAAATAATTTTTTTGTAGTTGCAAATGTAGTTGTAAAATTTCTCGTATTTCGTAAAATATTGTGTGAAAAATTTTCCCTGCGAATATTATAACAAATACACTTTAATATCTGCAAAAAATTTCTGCATGTGCGGAGAGTACACGTTGTCGGGCGGGTGGGTGGGAACTACTCATTTTATGCGTCAGTATAAATTTATAGCTAATAAACTTGAATAGCTGTAAAAATTTTTCATTTTCGCGCAACGAGAGCAGCTGATAAAGATTTTCGCCTTTGACTTTGTGTTATGCTGTAAAATTAATTTATGATGAAATTAGACTCTGAAAGCTGGAAAATTTTTAATGACTGACATAATACCGCCTGACGTGAAAATAACTCCTTGGCTGGAGCAGTATAAATCTTTCAAGAAGGAATATCCTGACGCTTTATTGTTATTTCGTATGGGAGATTTCTACGAGCTATTTTTTGATGACGCACGCAAGGCAGCCGCAACACTCGACATCGCCTTAACCGCACGGGATCAAGCGAAAAAAATTCCTATGGCCGGAATACCTCATCACGCGTTAAATTCTTACTTGGGAAAATTAATCAAAGCAGGTTACAGAGCCGCAATTTGTGAGCAGATCGGAGAACCTAAAGCAGGCGCAATCGTCGAACGCAAAATTATTCGAGTCGTAACGCCCGGAACTTATGTCCCCGAAGAGTCAAGCACTGAGTCGGGCCACTTAGCTGCAATTTATCCCGCAAAAAATAAAATCGCCCTCGCCTTACTCGCCGTCGATACAGGAAGACTCGAAGCCGGCACACTCAATGAACGCGACGCAGCAGCAGTTATTTCCGCATTTGCACCTGGTGAAATTCTTTATCCATCGAACATTAAGAATCCTCCTGAATTTTTGCGCGATTATAATTTATTGCCGGTCTCATATGAAAATTTCAAGATAGAGACTGCTTCAGGACGACTCAAAAATGTTTTAGGCGCTTCAAGACTTGAAGGTTTCGGGATAAATGAGTCTGATTTATGCGTCGGGCCTGCATGGGCTGCACTCGATTATTTATCGTCAACTCAATTCAGCACACTTAATCGCGTTCTAAAAATTTCGCCGTTGTTGATTCGCGATAGAATGAGCCTTGACTCCAGCGCACAAAGAAATTTAGAGCTCATACCGGAAGTCTGCGCGTCCGGCGGTGTGTCGTTATTAGCGAGCCTTGACAAATGCCGTACTCCTATGGGACGAAGAAATTTGCGGGCTTGGCTGTTACGGCCGTTAATGGACATCAACGCAATCAAGAATAGGCAGGACTCAATAAAAATTTTAGTTGACTCACCGTTTGAGGCTTCTCGCTTGCTTGACATGTTAGCAGGGACTCGCGATATTGAACGTTCTTTATCTCGTCTTGCGCTTGGAAATTCTAACCCTTTGGACTTGGCCGCGATTCGTGATACATTGCGGATAATTCCGGAAATAAAATCTATTGAGCTTGCCGAACCGTTGAAAAGTTTGCAGAATAACATACCGGATTTAAGTGAGCTGCAAAATTATTTGAATGAGTCACTAGAGGAAGATTTACCCAGAGTCTTGGGCGCAAAGGATGTAATAAAATCGGGATTTAGTGCAGAGCTCGACAAATGGCGCGAAATTTCGTCAATGGGCGAACAATGGTTAAATGAATATCTCGACAAAGAACGTCAAGCAACTGCAACCCCCAAACTTAAAGCAGGCTACACAAATGCATTCGGTTATTATCTTGAGGCAGGTAAGGCAGGACTCACGATTCAGCCCGAATATTTCAAGCAGACTCAGACACTTGTAAATGCAAAACGTTATGTAACGCCGGAGCTGAAAAATTTTGAGTCACGCATGAACGCCAGCGAGTCGGAAATTTCACGAATCGAGTCAGAGCTTTACAACGAAATTATTAATCACATAATATCATTCAGCGAAAAATTACAGCTTACAGGCCGTCTGCTTGGTCTTCTTGATTGTGCTGCGTCGTTTGCCGGTCTTGCGCGTGAAAGAAATTATATTTGTCCCGTTGTTGATAATTCTGACGTTATAGAAATTAAATCTGGCCGTCATCCCGTTTTAGAATATGAGTTGCGAGCTTCGGGCTTTGTTCCTAATGACGTAAAATTAAATAGTGAGTCAAGAGTAATAATTCTTACCGGGCCTAACATGGCGGGAAAATCTACTTGGCTCAGAATGACAGCTTTATTAGCAATTATGGCGCAGGCTGGATTATGGATTCCTGCGGAGAGTGCGAGATTTGGCCTTGTTGATAGAGTCTTTACGCGGATTGGTGCGCGTGATGATTTAGTTCGCGGAAATTCAACGTTCATGATAGAAATGTTAGAGACAGCTAATATCTTGAATAACGTTACTGACAGGAGCTTGATAATTCTCGACGAGGTCGGGCGCGGTACAGCAACATGGGACGGTATGAGCATCGCTTGGGCAGTTCTTGAATATTTGCAGGGGGCTTCACGCGCGAGAGTTTTATTTGCGACTCATTATCACGAGCTTACATGTTTAGAGTCGAGGCTTGAAGGCGTGAAAAATTACAGCATGTCAGTCAAAGAGGGCGCAGAAGGGATTTTATTTTTGCACGAAATTATTGCTGGTCCTGCGTCTCGTTCGTATGGGATTGAGGTTGCAAGACTCGCCGGTCTGCCTGATATTGTGCTGAGACGTGCATTTGATTTACTCGAAATTTTTGAGCGCGAGGGACTCGAAGTATCGCCCGAAAAGATTCCAGCTCCTTTGCCGCAAATGGCCTTAAAGCGTCAAATAATGTTATTTTCCCCTGAGAGCGACGCAATTATTGAAGAACTTGCAACACTTGACACGAATAATATAACGCCTATTGAAGCATTAAAGCTATTGCACAAATTAAGCAGTAAAAGCCGTGAGATTCACACGTAGATTTTTGCGGGCTGACTTGATATTATTGACGTAAAGGAGTGATTTACAATGGCATATTTGAATTTTATAGCGGCTGGGCTTGCTTTGTTAGGGATTGCGTTAAATTTATTTCAGACGTTTATAAATATTCCTCTGCTCGGCAATATGGGACTGATTGACATTATAAATATGGTCTTCAGCGGTATTATGCCATTGACGGAAAATTTTTCTATGACTCTAGGGATTATTTTTCTCGTGAGCATTCCTGTAATAGCGTTAATAGGCGGTATCAGGTCAGCACTGAAAAAGGGAGGTTATATTTTTCTTGCTGTAAGTGCTATTGAGTGCGTTATATGTGCATTGTACTTAAAATTTGTAATATCTCGTGTAGGACATGAGTTCGGCTCTGATTTAGGTTTTATGGCGGGTATGATTTTATCTGCATTTATGCCGGTTTTATGGGGGATAATTTATTTTGCTGCGTGTGTATGTGCTTATGCAGCGTCGGGGAAAAAATTTAATTATTCTGTAATACTTGCAAGATTTCGCCGGACAAGAAGACCCGTTAAACCGAGTGAATCTCCTAAAATTGTTACTCCTCAAAAATTTTCAGGCATAAATTATGAGGCTTTATCGCTCAAAAAAATGTTAACAGAGGGACTCGCAGCTTTGAGTCACGGAGAATTTAAGAAGGCCGACGAATATTTTAATCACGCACTGATTCGCAAGCCCGACAGCCCTAATGCCCTAATCGGTAAATTAATGGTAAAGTATAATGCGCGTAATGCAAATGAGTTAGTGTCAGCTCCCGTTTTGCTTGAGACTGAAGAATTTTTCCAGAAGGCTTTATTATCAGCAGGCCCGGACATGAAAGAAGTATTAAATAAATATATTCGCGTAAATAGGCTTAAAAGGGGTTAATTCATGCAGGAAAATGACGTGAAATTAATTCAAAACTTGTTAATGTCAGCTCAAAAAGGGGACGCAAAATCGCAATATCGTCTGGGAGTAATGTTCAACGACGGGAAAATTTTAGAGCGCGATTACTCACAGGCCGCAAAATGGTACGCACTCGCAGCGAATCAGGGACACGCAAAGGCGCAATTATATTTAGGGCTGTTATTTCAGAACGGGCGAGGGGTCAAGCAGGATTACAAGAAGGCCGCTCAATGTTATTCACGTGCAGCAGAACAGGGCGAGTCGAAAGCTCAATATTATTTAGGTCTGCTCTATCTTGCGGGAAAAGGTGTCAATCAAGACAACAACGAGGCACAAAAATTTTTCAAGTTATCAGCACTACAGGGCAATCAAGACGCTGTAAAAATTTTAGGACGGTTTATAAAAGTTGATGATCTCGAAAATTTGATAGATTATGAAGACGACTTTGCAGACGATGATGACTCGAATGATATTTTTATTGAAAGCGTTGACGGCCTGTTAAGAGTTGCAGAAGAAGAACACCGAATCAGTGAGCAACACAAGAAAATACGCGCTAAGACGAGAAAATCAAGACGAGCTAAATTTATTGCAGCAGGTTTATTTATTGCGTTGATTTCGGGAGGATTATTTTTCTTTATGCGATCACATGAAGACTCACAGCCTCAAGAAATATTTTCGTCTTTGCCCGATTCTTTGCCGCCAAGCACTAAGCCCCGCACAGAAATAACGATTGATGAACCCCTTGCGCCTCCTGTAAATGCTGTAAAAATTGCTGTCTCTGCTGATTCTAGTCCCGAAAAAGTTTCAAGCGATAAAGTTAACATAAATACTATACGTCAAGCAGTGAAAAATAAAAAAATTCCCGGCTACATATTTGAACGAGGCCGATTTACGATTAATCCATACGCTAAAAAAATTATGATAACCGGCGATGGAGTGAGATTCAGGTCAGAGCCTAGCACCTCATCAAGAATTTTATCGAGCATGAACAAAGGTTTTATCACTGATTATTGCGGAGAATGGGTAAGCCCGAAAAATGAACGCTGGATATTGAGCATTTACGACAGAAAGAAAAATATTTACGGCTGGATATTTGCGAAGTATACCCAGTTAAAGCAGGATTAATTTATGCTATAATCACGTAAATACTTAAATAGGAGGTTGACAAAATTGCAAATGTGTGCGTATATTTGTTCGCAGTTCGCTAATTTTATTCTCATAACACAATTTATTGTTATCCCGGAAGGGAGTCGGTTGTAATGAATCGGCGTAATTATTTCTGGGAGATTTCGGCGGCTTTTCTTGCGTGTATAGCGATTTACACTTCACAGTATTTGACTTCAGCCGGGCAATAAGAATTTACAACGATGAACTAAGATATTATGACATTGCGCGAAATATATTTAACGGTCATGGCTTAGAAATGCGTGGTATTCCTACAACTTTTCAGAAGATCGGATATTCTTTGATTCTTGCGCCGTTTTTTGCTGTTAGTGATGTAGTGTTAAGGCTCAAAATAATCGGTGTAGCAAATATAGTTGTAATGAGTCTTTCTGTTATATTTGCAGGCTTAATCGGCAGAGAGTTAAAACTTGGCCGTAAATCGCTTTTCTTTCTCGTTATAATAACTGCTGTATGGCCGGACATGATGTACGCGATGACTTATATGTCAGAAGTTCTATACTGGCCGTTATATTTATTATTTATATATTTATGGCTGGTAAATGAGCGTGTGAAATCGTACAAGCTCGCAATTTTTGAAGGTGTATTATGTTATTTTGCGTATCTCACGAAAGAAGTTGCGCTTACATTTATTCTCGCATATATTGCATATGAAATAATTTATCCGGTTATTAGCAAGAAATTTTACGAGAGAAAAAATTTTTATTTGCTCATGACATTTATTGCGGCGTTCGGGGGTTGCTTTATAGTGTCAAAGCTGACAATTTTTAAGGGGCTCGGAAATTCATATAATCAAACGGGAATAAGTGCAGTTCTATCAGTGTATAACATTGCATATTTATTTTACGCGATATTTTATTATATTTCTGCGGTATTAGTTGCTTCTCTTGTGCTGCCTGTGATATGGCCGGTTATAAATTTTCGTAAAATGAACGAGTCAGCGCAAAAACTTTGTGTGTATATTATTTTACTCGCTCTTGGGACTATAACGACTATAGCATATACTGTAGCTATTAGAAGTAGTTATTTGGGCGAAATCACTCCGGAAGTACATTTTAGATATTACGGAGCGTTATTTATAGTATTTATTGCGTTATTCTTGAGTTCAATGCAGGTAATGAAACCTGATAAAAGATTTGCGGGAGAAATTTTATTTGTTGCAGTATTTTACGCGTGCTTCATGTTCAGAGGTATTATTAACACGTCAACGGCCGAACAATATTTATTACTCTGGTACATGGCAATAGAAAAATTTACGGGAATATTTCTGCCTCCAGCTGGTAAATATCAAGTAATATATCCTGCTGCAATTATTTCGAGCCTGTTAATAATAACGTTTGCTGCAATATTTTATTATATTTACACGCGAAAAGGAGCGACTCAGGCCAAGAAATTTTTTGCCGGTGTTATGCTTGTTATGTGTATTGCGTTAAATTTTGCTGCCGGAACTGTTATAAATTATGCTTATCACGTGGACTCAGGGACAGTAAATCAAGTAGTCAGGATAAATAATTTCTTAGCAGAGCATAAAGACGCTAGAACTATTTATATTACGCAGGATGAGCCTATAAAACGTTATGACAGATTCGGGCGTTATATGGATACTTATATTGAGGGCAGGAAAAATTTTTATTTTGTCCGAGATACGAGTCTTGAGGGTTCAAATAATATCAGCGTCGCAGGAATAACTATCAAAGCTGACTGAATAACGGGCGATTATCACATTAACGGCGTAAATTATATTTTAGTCGAGAGCACTACAAATTTCGGCACAAAGCAGCTCGCAAATGTTGAACTTGTGCCGGGCTTAGAAGGCGAACACTTCAAAGTCTACAAAAATTTGAGTCCGGATATAATCATGTTCGCGGATAAATAATTTCTCCTCGCGCGGAATCACTTTAAACGGGTGGGCGGGTGGGCCGGGATCAATTCTGTGCGTGGAATACCCCCATAATATTAACTTCTACAAATGGCATATAATATAAGCAAATAAAATTTTCATGAAGGAGTCTACATGTCCGAAATTAAAGCGTTGCCAGAAAGTATTTGGCTCAGAATCGCAGCCGGTGAAGTCGTCGAGCGCCCGGCCTCGGCAGTAAAAGAACTCGTCGAGAATGCACTTGACGCAGGAGCGACTCAAATACGCGTGAAATTATTTGACGGCGGAAGGTTGCGAATCATAGTAGAAGACAACGGCAAAGGCATAGAATTTAATGATCTGCCGCTCGCCCTGATGTATCACGCAACAAGCAAAATTAATTCTCTCGCTGATTTAGAAGCAATTAACACTTTAGGTTATCGGGGTGAAGCTCTTGCAAGTCTTTCAGCGTGTGCAGACGTTGAAATCAGAAGCAAATACAAAGACTCTGACTCAGGCGGACTCATTCGTACCCATGACGCAAAAATTATAGAACACGTAAAAATTAATTGTCCGCAAGGGACTCGCGTTCAGGTTGAAAATCTATTCTCCGGACTTCCTGCAAGGCGTAAATTTCTTAAGAGTGCATCAGGTGAACTCCGGCGGGCTGCTGTCTTTCTGCGTGAATATGCCGTGTGTAATCCTGCTATAGCTTTTGCGCTCGAACATGACAACAAAGAAATTTTCACGACCGATGGAGCCGGCGACAAAAAAAGAGTCCTCGCTAAAATCTGGGGAGACGGCGCAGAAATTCAGAATATAAACGTATCAGCAGGTAATACAAATTTAGAATGCTGGTATCAAGCACGGCCGGGACGCACTGACATTATTTCATTCGTGAATGGCCGTACAGTGAGCGATCCTGTTATAAAGTCTGCTGTTAATTCAAATGCACGTGATTTAATGGGAAATTGGGCGTTATTCTTCACGCTTGAGCCTTCATTAATTGATGTAAACATTCATCCGGCAAAATCTGAAGTCAGATTCAGATACCCGTCAGAAATTTATCAAGCTCTCAAAATCGCAGTAAAGCATTTAGGAAGCCCGATAACAGAGTCAAATTTTGTAGAATTAAAACCGGCAGCAACTCGAAATTATAATTTTTCGCCGACTCAGCCCCGCACGCCTTCAAGAAATTTTGTACAAGAACGCCCGCGCAAAATTCCGGAATCGACTCAGGAGACGCAAATTTTTCTTGATGATTTCTCGCAGATTCAAGACATAAACGAACCTGAAATTATTTATCTCGGTCAGACTTCAGGAGGCTACTTAATTTACGACAACCGAGAAAAAATTATTATCGTCGACCCTCACGCAGCACACGAAAGAATCAATTATGAGCGAATAAAAAATTTAGCTGACGAGTCAAAAAATGTGCAGAAATTATTAATTCCGGTCTTACTGCATCCGACTCTAGCACTTGAAGCAAACGAATACTCTAAAGAATTGCAAAATAACGGCTTTGAACTTGCTGACACTGTCAAAGGCTTAGAACTTCGCGCGATTCCTGTTTTGCCGGACTATGAGTCAGAGCCTGAAACTTTATTGCGTGCCTCGTTGGGTGCGTTGAAGAATAATAAAGACGGGGACTCGAAAAATATTTTGTGGCGGACATGGGCGACAATGGCATGTAAGGCATCAATCAAATTAACCGCAAAAATTTCACGTGATGAAGCCTTGACTCTCTGGAAGAATTTAAACGAGTGCAATCAGCCTTTTGTCTGTCCTCATGGCCGGCCGGTTATGATAGAAATTACGAATCAGGATTTAACAAGGCAGTTCGGGCGCGAATAAATTTTACTGCCTTATGTAACCCCATTTTCCGTTTTGCTTGACGGCTGCGAGTCCTTCACTGAATGGGCGTGCGTCATCGAATTGAGGCGCAATTTCCCAATCTCCGCGAGCATTTATGTAACCCCATCTTGCGTCGGCTGCTGCAGGTGCGAGTCCTTCACTGAAATTTTTTGCGTTGTTGTAGCGTCTTGGAATCGCAAATCTATTTCTCGGACTGATAAAGCCCCATCCCCGATAAGTTGTGCGCGTTCTCACAGGTGCAAGCCCGAAAGAAAAATCACCCGCTTCAAAATATTGATTCCTGATTACAATATCGCCCGAAAGATTTATAAATCCCCGTCTGCTGTTGAGATTGACACTTGCGAGTCCTTCTTCAATGCTGAATCGTCCTGCTTTAATAAATCTATATGGAATCACGAGCCGACCTCTTAAATCAATATAACCCCAATGACCGTTTCTTCTGACAGCTGCGAGTCCTCGACTGTATGAGTCTGCACGTTCAAATCTCGGCGCAATCGCATAATTTCCCGACAAATCAATAAATCCCCATTCACCGCCCGACTGCACAGCCGCGAGTCCCTGCGAAAATGGCAGACCGTTCGCAAAGAATCTTTCTTCAGTTATTCCCGTGTCAGGATCAGTGCGTGAAAATGCTGCGTTCCCGTGAATGTCAATATAGTGATCTCCTACAAATGCGAATCCTTCTGAGAAATCGCCCGCTTCAGGTGTACGATAAACAATCGGGATTGCGACTCGTCCGAGATTGTCAATGTAGCCCCATCTGTCATTTTGTTTGACGGCCGCGAGTCCCTCGTGAAAGTCTCTTGCTTCCTGGTAGGCATAATCAATTACAACTGTTACAGGATTCGTCAACGCCCCGAATGCAGGAATAATCAGCGCAGACAAAATTATCACGCACAAAAAAATTTTTCTCATGATTTAACCCTCTTGAGGTGTGCGCCTTTGTGCTTTGCGCCTTTCGAGTTCGTCAAGTATTGCCTTGCGTAATCTTATAGACTGCGGAGTAACTTCGACGAGTTCATCTACTTCGATCCATTCCATAGCTTTCTCTAATGACATTCTGCGCGGGACATCTAATTTTGTCGTTAATTCCTTCGTTGCTGAACGGTGATTCGTCTGCTGCTTTTTCTTGGTCGGGTTGCAGGGAATATCGCCCGGTCTTGAGTTCTCGCCGATTATCATGCCATTATAAACAGGTTCAAGCGGTGAAATAAATAATACGCCTCTATCCTGTAAATTTTCGAGCTGATATGCTGTAGCTTCGCCTGTGTCGACACTTACGAGTGAGCCTCTGTTGCGCGTGATTAAATCTCCGGCCCATTCTTTATAACCGCTGAAACAGTTTGACATAATGCCTAGTCCGCGTGTGTCCGTCAAAAATTCGCCTCTATAACCGATTAAGCCTCGTGTCGGAATCTCTATTTCAATGCGTAATAACCCTCTGTCAGGATTGTCAATATTTAAAATTTTTCCCTTGCGCTTTGACATTTTCTCAAAGACTATGCCTTGATATTCTTCCGGAACGTCAATTGTTACAAGCTCGTAGGGCTCGCATTTGACTCCGTTTTTGTATTCGATTATGACTTCAGGTTTAGAGATGCAAAATTCCATACCTTCACGGCGCATTTCT
>JAFSXS010000029.1 GCA_017443945.1 Synergistaceae bacterium | reverse complement strand
TCGCGTTCTGTAAAAAGTTTATTCCCATAAATATAAATTTCTTGCTAGAATCATTGCACACAAAAAATTTTTTACAATCAAGGAGGTAATTTTTTATCATGCAGCTTAGCTTGAAGGGAATCACCGACCGTTCGCAATGGGAAAAGGCCGGAATAAGACTCCCGAAAAATGACGTTCAGAAAATGCGCGAATTGACAGCGAAAAATCCTACTTGGGTTCATTTCGGTGCAGGAAATATTTTCAGGGGCTTTATTGCAGCATTACAGCAGGATTTACTCGACAAGGGACTCGCCGAGACAGGAATAATCGCAGCAGAAACTTTTGACTACGAGATAATCAAAAAAATTTATGAGCCGTTCGATAATTTGACTCTCATGGTAACGTTAAGAGCTTCCGGCGAACTCGACAAAAATATTATTGCCTCAATCGCTGAAGGAATCCGCGCCGACAGTTCAGACACTCAAGAATGGGAAAAATTACGCGCAATCTTCGTAAAGCCTTCTTTACAAATGGTAAGCTACACAATCACAGAAAAAGGTTATGCGCTAAGAGACATGAAGGGCGAATTAATGCCGGTCGTTGTGTCAGACATGAAGTCAGGCCCCGACAAACCTAAACACGCAATGAGCGTAACAGCTTCTTTATTGCTCGAAAGATTCAGGGCAGGCGCACACCCTATCGCAGTCGTAAGCATGGATAATTGTTCTCATAACGGCGAAAAATTACGTGCAAGCGTCTTAGAAATCGCTAAATCATGGGTTGATAACGGTTTTGTCGATAAAGAATTTTTCTCGTGGATTAGTGATGAGTCGCAGGTCTCTTTCCCTTGGTCAATGATCGATAAAATTACTCCGCGTCCGTCTGAAATCGTCGAAGAGCAGCTAAAATCTTTAGGAGTCGAGAACATCAGCCCGGTTATTACAAATCGAAATACTTATATTGCACCGTTCGTCAACGCTGAAGCCCCGCAATATTTAGTAGTAGAAGATAATTTCCCCAATGGCCGCCCGGCACTCGATAAAGCAGGAGTCTACATGACAGACCGCGACACTGTAAATAACACCGAACGCATGAAGGTTACAACATGTTTGAATCCTTTGCACACTGCACTTGCTGTTTATGGCTGCTTGCTCGGTTACAAGAAAATTGCTGACGAAATGAGCGACCCCGAATTAAAGAAACTCGTTGAGCTTATCGGCTATAAAGAAGGACTCCCCGTCGTTACTGACCCGAAAATTATTAACCCGAAAAAATTTATTGATGAAGTTGTCGGCGAAAGACTCCCGAACGCGTTTTTACCGGACACACCGCAAAGAATCGCAACAGACACGAGTCAAAAAATTCCTGTGAGATTCGGCGAGACATTAAAGAGTTACGCTGCTGATAAATCACTTGACATTAACTCATTGAAGGCGATTCCTTTAGCGTTGGCAGGGTGGCTCCGTTATCTTGAAGGCACTGACGATAAAGGCGAGTCAATGCAGGTCAGTTCAGATCCTATGCTTGATACTTTGCAGGCAGAACTCAAGAAAAGCGGCGGACTTCATGAAATTTTGAGCAACGCAAATATTTTCGGTCTGAATCTCTATGAGGCTGGACTCGGTGAGAAAGTAGAAAAATTTTACAACGAACTAAATGCCGGCCCCGGTGCTGTACGTGCTGTGCTGAAAAAATATTTAGCGTAAATTATTACACACTGTCCCTCATGAAGAATTTTCACGGGGGACAAATTTTTTTGCTATAATATACAAAACTTTTCATTGACTCGTAATCACGAGAGAAATATTTTACAACTACATTTACAACTACAAAAAATTAATTTCATTCACGCACTCACAAAGACTCACAGAGAAAAAAATTTTTTTATCACGTAATTTTGCTGATTGACTTAAACCGCTCTTTATAGTTTATTCTCGTAAAAAATTTATAATTGCAAAGGAGTCTTTAATCACATGAGAAAAATTTTTCTTGCAGCACTAATAATTTTCGCGCTGTGTAATGTTTCATTTGCAGCAAATTCTACGGTTTATTTCACAAAAAATATTTCTCCGGCGGGAATCATGGCAATTTATAACGCACTTGGCCGCGAACCTTCCGGAAGAGTCGCAGTCAAACTCAGCACGGGCGAGGCAGGCAACACTCATTATTTATCACCTGAGTTAATCGGCGAGCTTGTGAAAAAAGTCAACGGCACAATAATCGAAGGCAACACAGCTTACGGCGGGTCAAGATCTTCAACAGCAATGCACATGCAAGTAGCAGAAGATCACGGATTCACGAAAATTGCAAACGTTGATATTCTTGACTCAGAGGGTGAAATTTCTTTGCCGGTCGTCGGAGGAAAGCACTTAAAAAATGATGTCGTCGGCTCACACTTCAAAAATTATGATTTCGTGCTTGTATTAACACATTTCAAGGGTCATGCTATGGGAGGTTTCGGAGGCGCGCTGAAAAATATTTCAATCGGTATAGCTTCACCGCGCGGAAAAGTTATAATTCACACAGCAGGCACGAAAGAATCAGGCAGCATTTGGTATGATAAGCAGGATGATTTTCTTGAGTCAATGGCTGAGGCAGCAAAGGCGGTTTCTGACAGTTTAGACGGCGGCAAAAAAATAATGTACATCAGCGTAATGAATCATTTGAGCGTTGACTGTGATTGCGACGGTAACCCATCAGCACCCGATATGCATGATATAGGGATTCTCGGATCTCTTGACCCTGTTGCACTCGATCAAGCCTGCGTTGATTTAGTGTACAAAGCTCCGGACGGCAAGTCATTAATTAACAGAATGGAATCGCGTCATGGCATTCACACAGTCGAACACGCCGCAGAAATAGGACTCGGATCGCGAAATTATGACCTTGTCAGCATTGACTAAAATTTTAAACCGGGAATTTATTTATCTCTGGTATTACTTCACGTTACAGCTTGAACAAATTTATGTTTACTGGCTGTTAGGAATGGCGATAGGTTCGTTTGTGTCTGTATTCGGAAAAAATAAGATTCACGAGCTTTTCGCCTCCCTTCGTGATAAAAAATTGAGTCTGTTCGGGATTGTTCCTGCGTGTGTGCTGGGCATTGCGTCGCCTTTGTGCATGTATGGGACGATTCCGATTGCAGCCTCATTTTACGAAAAGGGTATGCGTGAAGATTGGCTTGCGTCGTTTATGATGGCATCGATTCTGTTAAACCCGCAGTTAATAATTTACAGTTCTGCACTGGGTGAGACTGCTTTAATAGTTAGAATTTTATCGTGTTTTATGTGCGGAATATTTGCGGGATTGAGCGTTTGTTTATATGTAAGACTCACGGGAAAAACTTTTTTCAACTTTTCGGGCTTCTACGAGATTTCAAATCGCGATACAGATAAAAATTTGCTTTTACGCTACATAAAAAATTTTCTGCGTAATGTGAGGGCTACAGGATTATATTTTTTGCTGGGGATATTTTTAACGGCGTTATTTATGCGTTATGTGCCGGCTGAATCTTTTGCGCGGTTATTTGGGCGTAAAAACGGTTTCGGGGTCTTGATGGCTGCTACAATAGGAGTTCCCCTTTATGCGTGCGGGGGCGGGACGATTCCTTTATTGATTCAGTGGCTTGCTGACGGGATGAGCATGGCGAGTGCTTCAGCTTTTATGATAACCGGGCCGGCTACAAAGATTACGAATTTGGGCGCGTTGAAAATTGTTCTCGGTGCGAAGAAATTTATTGCTTATATTGCGTTTGTGATTATTTATTCGCTTGTGAATGGTCTTGTTGTAGAATTGCTCGTGTAAAAAGTTTCATTGTTATAGCGCAAATACACTTGAATAACGTGAACAGCTAATGACGCGCAGTCGGCCCAGTCTGCAAAAAATGTTTTCACTATAAAAAATTAAGTGCGTTGACTATATTTATGCGTTATGTACCTGCTGAATCTTTTGCGCGCTCGTTTGGGTAAAAATGGCATTATTGCAGAATTACTCGTGTGAAAAATTTTTGTGCTATAATCGTGAAAGTTCATGAGAAATTTTTATGCGTGAATAATTTTACGAGAAAGGACGCTTGACAATGACAAATAAATCTGCTACCCTCAGATAGACAGACAGATAATTTATGTAACGGCCAACCATGCGGCAACATCAGCGAAAAAAATCCCTATTATTCTGAATTAACAGTTATTTATTGGGCGTGGAAGAATATAAAAACTTTATACCCCGAAATTAAATATGTTGGACTAATGCATTATAGGCGGCTTCTTGCGTTCGACGAGAAAAAATTTTTTACAGAGGGAATAAATAAACCTGAAAGCGAGATAACAAATTACAAAATCGACCCAGAACGAATAATAAACATGATCGAGAACGGTTATATAATCGCGTCGAAAAAATTTACTATGCCAGTTTCTGTGAGAGATCAATATAACGCGTGTCATTTCAGCGAAGATTTGAGGGTGCTGGAAAAAATAATCAAGAATCAATTCCCGGATTATCACGAGGCATTTGATACAATAATGAACGGCAATAAACTTTTTGCGCGAAATATTTTTATCATGAAATACTAAGATTTTTGCGATTATTGCGAATGGCTGTTTGCTATCCTCGATGAAGTTGACAAGAAAATTAATTATAAGGCTTATTACAGCTTAGTTCAGAGAAGAGCACCGGGTTTTATGGCTGAAAGATTATTTAATGTGTACATGCTCAAACACGGGAAAAAACTTAAATTCTTTAATTTCTATGTTTATACAAATCCGGACGATATGCCCCACACCCCCAGACATAAATTTATTTGGTTTATAGTTGATTTGTTCGGTTATTTTCGGGATGAACTAACAGCAGCATTATTACGTTCACGCGGAAAATTTTTAAATATGCTATTGACTATATGGCGCATTGTATTCAAGCGGGAGAAATAGAATCCCCCGCAAAAATTATATTTTCCTGAAATATTCACACGCTGACTCGAAAATTTTTGTGTCGTAATTGCCCGCAACATTCTTATAAAGACTCGCGCCAAATCTCTCAACGTGTCCCATTCTGCCTAATATGCGCCCGTCAGGTGATGTAATGCACTCAATCGCATAACTTGAGCCAGCCGGATTAAATTGCGTCATCATTGAGGGTTTATTATTCATGTCAACATACTGACTCGCGACTTGGCCGGACTTCATTAGAGATTTATAAATTTCTTCATCGCAAATGAATCTTCCTTCACCGTGTGAAATCGGCATTGAATACACTTCACCGGCTTTATTTTTTCTCAGCCAAGGCGAATGGTTAGCAATGACTCGGCTTCTTATTATTCTCGACTGATGACGGCCGATTTTGTTAAATGTCAGAGTCGCCGATAAATTTTCAGGATTCGTGAATTTCCCAAACGGTAATAAACCAGTTTTGACAAGCGCTTGAAATCCGTTGCAGATCCCGCAGATTAAACCTTCTCGAACGTCAAGCAAATTTGTTAAACTCTCTCTTACTTCAGGACTTCGCAAGAAAATAGCTATAAATTTCCCTGATCCGTCGGGTTCATCGCCGTTAGAGAATCCACCAGGAATGATTAAAGCCTGCGAGTCTCGTAATTCTTTCGCAAAATCGTGCGCTGATTCCTGCATTAACTCAGGAGTTAGAGTCTTCACAACAAAAATTTTTGCGCGCCCTCCTGCGTTATTGACTGCCTGTGCTGTCTCGTACTCGCAATTAGTGCCGGCGAAAACGGGTATTAAAAATTTCGGTGCTGCTATTGCTTCATGTGAGTAAAAAACTTTTGGCAGACTCGAATTTATTGCTGTTTCCGGAATCGCTGACGAATCTTTTATTTCGGTCGGGAAAATTGACTCAAGCGTCGATTTATAAACTTTGTCGGCCTCGTTTAAGCTGACATTTTCGCCGTTATAAATTATTTCAGGAGACTCAATCACGCGGCCAAGTCTGGATAAATTATTATTCTCGTCAGCAAGCTCGATTATGAATTTACAGCGTCTATCGTCAAGTAAAATATTTTTCTCGAACTCAAAGCCTAAATTATTGCCGATACACATTTTGAAGACTCCCGCAAGAATCCCCCCGAAAGTCGTAACATAGCATGATAAAATTTTTCCTGACCCATTAAGCTCTTGAATCAACGCAAAAATTTTCTTGATCGAGTCAGGAACCGGCAAATCTGAATCATCATAATCAGGAGTCAATATATAAACGTTCGAGCCTGCACGCTTAAATTCCGGAGAAATAATTTTATTCACGTCAGCAGCACACACCGCAAATGAAATCAAAGTCGGGGGAACATCGTAATTTTTCCCGTTCTCGTCAACAAATGAACCGCTCATTGAATCTTTTCCGCCGATCGCAGCAACGTTAAAATCTAATTGAGCCTTCAACGCTCCCAACAGTGCAGCAAATGGAAGCCCCCATTTTTCGGGATTAGTGCCCGGTTTGCCAAAATATTCCTGAAGAGTCAGCCAGCAATGAGTCAAATTTCCTCCTGACGCTATAATCTTGCAGAGTGAATCAAGCACCGCCAAATAAGCACCGTCAAAAGGTGATGACTCGCTTATAAACGGATCAAAGCCGTACGACATCAACGAACAAATTTGCGAGCCCGTGAAAATTTCTGCTGCCATTGCTTGAGCCGGCGTTTTCTGGAATTTCCCACCGAACGGCATTAAAATCGAGTGAGCTCCGACAGTTGAATCAAATCTTTCTGCGAGTCCCTGCTTTGAACAAACGTTTAAATCTTTTAACAGCGCAAATAATTTCTCCCTGAATGATTTAGAGTCAGAGTCATAAATTTTTTTGTGAGGCTCATTAACTTTCACGGTTATATTACGTTTTGCACCGCTTGAGTTTATGAAATCCCGCGATAAATTAACAATTTCACGTCCCCGCCAAGTCATCCGCATACGTCCTGAATCATTTACACGAGCTATAATGCTTGCTTGAACGTCTTCGGAGAGAGCTAAATTTTTCACGCGTTCTACATTGCCTGCACTCACAACGACGGCCATACGTTCTTGAGACTCGCTGACTGCAATTTCTGTACCGTCAAGACCTGCATATTTCAGCGGAACTGAGTCTAAATTTATTTCGAGACCTTCTGCGAGTTCACCTACTGCGACGCTTACTCCTCCTGCGCCGAAATCGTTGCAGCGTTTTATGAGTCTCGTAAATTCCGGATTCCTGAACAACCTTTGCAATTTGCGTTCTTCGGGTGCGTTACCTTTTTGGACTTCAGCTCCGCAAGTTTCAAGCGATATTGCATTATGTGAAACGCTCGAACCTGTTGCACCGCCTATGCCATCACGACCAGTCTTACCGCCCAGCAACAAAATATAATCTCCTGCCTCTGGACGTTCACGAATGATATTTTTTTCCGGAACAGAAGCAAGAACCGCGCCGACCTCAAGTCTTTTAGCTCTATAGCCTTCATGATAAATTTCATCAACAAGTCCCGTCGGTATTCCGATCTGATTCCCGTATGAACTGTAACCTGCTGCAGCTTTTGTGATGATTGCGCGTTGTGATAATTTTCCGGGCCAAGTCGATTTAAACGGGTCAGCAGCTCCGGTGATTCTCATTGCTTGATAGACATATGCGCGTCCTGATAAAGGGTCTCTAATTGCACCGCCGATACACGTTGCAGCACCTCCAAAAGGCTCTATTTCTGTAGGGTGATTGTGAGTCTCGTTCTTGAAGAGTAAAAGCCATGACTCGCCGTTAATATTTATTTTCACTGTGCAGGCGTTATTTTCTTCTGAGTCTGCCAAGTCAGGCAGTAACCCGCGAGATTTCAAATATTTTGCGCCGATAGTTGCAATGTCCATTAAAGTTATGGCTTTATCGGGAGAATAATTTAATGCGCGTCTAATTTCTAAATATTTTGCGTAAGAGTCTGCAACCCGCGAGTCAAAAATTTCTGCATGATTAATTTGCGTCAAAAAAGTTGTGTGCCTGCAATGGTCTGACCAGTAAGTGTCTAAAACTTTTATTTCTGTTGATGTAGGCCTGCGTTTTTCTGAGTCAAAATATTTCTTGCAGCACTCTAAATCTTCATGACTCATAGCTAAACCCTGAAGGCTTGATAAATTGTCAATAATTTTCACGTCATCGGGGCGGGAATAATTTAAATCAAGCGATTCATACTCGTTTAACTGTGCTTCACGAGATTCAACGGGGTTGATTAAAATTTTTTTTATCGCGTCAAAATTGTTTATATCTCCGTAAAATAAATAGATTCTTGCAGTCTTGATAACTGGCCTGAAACCGAGTAAAAGTCCTGCACATTGTTCGGCAGCGTCGGCTCTCTGGTCATATTGTCCGGGTAAATATTCTACGGCAAAAATTTTATTTGCGTCATCGGGTAAAACTTGCAAAATGTTATCTGTGAAAGGTTCAGCGAAAATTAAATATTTGCAGGAGTCTAATTCTTTATCGCTCAAGCCCTGAATATCATAACGGTTTAAGATTCTGACTCGTGATAGATTTTCATTGCCGGGGAAATTTTTTATCTCGTTCAAGAGCGTTAATGACTCGATATTGCCTGAGTCTTTGCGTTCTGTATAAACTCTATGTACCAGCGTAATAACCTCCTATTGTGATAATAAGAGAAATTATAATATATTTTACCTTCATTAATAAAAATGGGAGAACGAGAACAAATCCCGCACTCCCGCAAAAAAATTAACACGCGTATATCGGTTCGAGTCCTGAAGGCATGTCAACAGAAACGCTTTTATCGCCCTTAATAGCCGCAGCCGCTCCTAATGCAAATGCCTCAGCAATGCTTAACCCCGCTATAATTGCAGGAAACGCAAATTTTCCTGTATTACTTGATGTTATTGACGGCGTTATATATTCTTTCATGACAAATCACCTCCTATTTTGATTCTAATTAATTTTTTCCATTGTAAGTCGCGCAAAAGATTCACTAAATCATTCTCAAGTGAGTCGCGGTTAATATCGTATTCGCATAAAAATTTTTCGCAGATTGAGTCAACGCTTATATTTCCGTCGATAAATTCCCAGAAGTCCCGCGCCGTCGAGTTGAGATAAAAAATTTCTTTCTCGTTGTTAGCAGCGATTAAAAAATTTCCGTCCTCCCTAACTTTCATGGCATTACGAACGGGAATAAAATTTTTCAGCATATTATAAGCAGCATTCATGATATAACGGGTTCGAGTTCAAGCAAATTTTCACGAGCTGACATACTCGCCTCAAAAATTTTTGTTACTGCCTTTCCAGCCGCATAACCGCCTATTAACGCAAGACCTACAGCAGGGAACGCAAAAACGGGCTTGGAGCTGCTTATTATTTCAGGTTTAGAATATTGCTTCATGTAAAAATTTCCTCCTTTATAGTATCACGTCAGAGTCAAAATAATTCTTGATTCCGTGATTGATTTCGTCGATGTCGTCCCATGAGTCAATATAATTAACAATTTCCGGCCTCTTCCAAATGTCAGGGGCTTTACTCTGCCAAATTTCGCAAAAATCTTCATCTAACACATTCCCAATAACAAACGGAGCAACGCAATCGAGTCTTATATTTCCGTCCGGTCTGATAATTGCTCCTGTTACTGGTGAATTTTGTGCGCGCATTAATTGAATCTTTGTGCCTGAACTCCTTTGTACCTGCATTTTTCCGGAAAATTTGGCTGCATTCTCGTTAATTTTCTCGTATAAAATATTTCTCTGCTCGTGATTTAATAATATTTCCTGATTCAAAAAAGTTCGTCCGCTGGGCATTATCTCGCCTAAAATTATACCTGCCGCCCCTAACTCATAAGCAAGCGAGCACATTTTATCGAGTTCACATAAATTTTCGGGCGTTACAGAGTGCGCAATCATTACAGGAATCCCCGCACTTGAGAGCATGAAAACCGCTTTTATTGCCGCGTCAAAGCTGCCGTTTTTCTGCCTGAATGAGTCATGACGTTCACGAGTCGCGCCGTCAATTGAAATTTGCAGCCATTTATAACGATATTTCGCGAATGATTTAACTTTTTCGGGAGTCATCAATAAACCGTTAGAGATCAGCAAAAAAATTGTTCCGTCATCGTGTAAAATGTCCATTATCTCGAATAAGTCATCACCCAGTAAAAGAGGCTCACCCCCTGAAATGACGCATTGAAAGATTCCCCCGTGCTTGACGAGATAACGCGCAAAAATTTTCCAGTTTTCGGGAGTCATTCTGTCAGCTGATAAATTATTCTCGCCCGAACGGTTATAACAGTGCTTGCAATGAACGTTACAATGTGAAGTAAGCTCAAATTGCAGAGTCAGAGGCATAATAAATTTTTCAGGATATAAATTTTCTGATATAAGGCGATTCAGATAATTTGCTTCGTCCTGAGCTGCTTTCTTGTCTCGTAAAAAATTAATTTTCGCGTAGTCTTTCATGATGGCTGCTCCTAACTTTATTGCATGATGTAAATAAAATCTCGTCAAATTCTTCACGTGTCATGACATTTTTTAGTCTCTCTTCATAAAATTTTTTGTTGTTGCAGATTATTGGCCGTGAGTCATAGATTTTGCAGAGCCTAGAGTCAGAGTCAAAATATTTGCAAGTTCCCGAACCGTTATTTAATTGAGCTGCTATTTGTGAAATTTCCGGCAAATTTTGAGCTTGCAGGAAGTTCATCATTTCACAGCAGGAGCCGCATTTTTTGCAAGTAAACATAATTAAATTTTGTCCATGAGAGCGCGTTTTTTCTCGTTAAATTCTGATTCAGTGATTGCGCCCTTACCTCGTTCAGACCCCGACGCAAGTTCGCCGAGTACCGCTGTATAATTGCTCATAAAAATATCACTCCTTTAATCAATCCCGACAGAAGTTCCAGCCCCGAAAAAATTATCAAGACTTTCACGTGCCTGTGCTTTGACTTCATCGTTTACATACATTTGGGACATTAAGAGAGCTGCACCAATCGCCGCTAAATCATCAGTGAAGCCCACAACCGGAATAAAATCGGGCACTAGATCCAACGGCAGAATAAAATAACCTAACGCCGCAACTATCGCCGTTTTTATCGCAGCAGGACACTCAGGACGCTTCATGACGTAATATAATTGAAGAGCTTTATAAACTATTTCACGCCCGGCAGACTTGAGAACGCCTTTAATTTTGTCCCAGAAATTGTCATCTGAATAATTTTTAGCATACTTAGGATCTAATTTTTCATCAGCCATTAAACCTTCACCCATTTCGGTTTGTGTTTTCCGTCGGGACTTGATGGACATTTACCGCCGATACTTGACGGATTAGAACGGGGCTGACCTTGACTTTCGTTTATTTATGTTGTAGAGCCGCCCTTACCGCAGCAAGAACAAACACTTTGCCATTTTACTGTTGCCATGAGATTATCGCCGCTTTTCTATTATTATTTGCGTAAATTATACCGGGGGGGGGGTATTAGTCAATAAGCAATTTCAAGCAACAAAAAACGGGAGGACAGGAAATAATCCCATTCTCCCGCAAAAATTGTAAATTATTGATTCTCGGCGTTAAGAGTCTTTGCTGCCGTTCTTCCTGATACAAAAATTTCTACAATTGCATTTCCGCCGAGTCTGTTTCCTCCGTGAATGCCGCCGGTAACTTCTCCAGCCGCGTAAAGTCCCGGAATTATACGCCCTTCACTATTCAAAACGTGCCGCCCAGTGTCAACAACTAGTCCGCCCATTGTGTGATGTGTGCTCGGTGCCATGAGTCTTATCGTCATAACTGTATTATCTAAATCGTAGCTGTCAATCTTGTAACTTCCGTCGGGGTTCTTCTCGACATTTCCAATTGTTCGCGATGCAATAGCTTTGCCCACGTCAGGAAATTCACCGCCCGTCATGACTGCTTTGTCATAAGCTCTGATTGTCTGCTCAACGACTTTAGGATCAGCTTTGACTCCTAATTCTTTGAACAATTCGGGAAGCTCTGAAATTTTGCGCCTGTAATAACGTCCGGGATAATCGCCTGTTTCTGGTAATTGTGTAGGAGCCGGCATTTTTTGCGCAGAATTGTAAAACTCTAAGAAAACACCTTTGCTGCCCTTGTAGTCCATACCGTTTTTAAATTCAGCAAGTGAGAGAACGTCGCGCTCTGAGCCTTCATCAACGAATCTGTGTCCCGTGTTAGGATTAATCCAGCACGCATAATTTCCGCCTCCAAAAGCTAAATTACCGTTGTCGATCCAAGAAATAGGCATTAATTGAGTGAACCCCATTCCCGTAACGTGTGCGCCGACCGCTTGAGCCATTGCAATCCCGCTACCCTGCAAAGAAGATCTATTTGTTGTCTTCGTTGTAGTAGAGAGATATTCAGGCGACCAATAAATATTTTCGTCAACAACTTTCACGAGATTTGCAGCATAACCGCCAGTCGCAAGAATAACACCTTTTGAGGCATAAGCAGTAATTTTCGTGCCGTCGTTTGCTGTTGCTCTGACACCGATAACGCGTCCGCCTTCATAAATTAACTCATTCACTGTAGTGCGTGTCATGACGCGATTTAATTTATTAGCCTTCAACATTGCATTAATCGGAGCAACAAAGAACGTCCCCCAGCGGCCTTTATACTCTTCGGGCTTACCGTCGCCGTCCGTGTCAACATTTGCGCCGACAAATTCATTTTCTCTGTACCATAATGCACCGATTAGAGTAGGCTGTGTGTCATCGTGGAAAGTCGAACCCATTGACTCGAGCCATTCTTTGAGACCTTGACCGCCTTCAACAAACTGCTTGACTAAATCAACATTGCCGTAAATCCAAGTAGATTTGTCCGCGCTTTGTCTAAGTCCTCCGTAATAAGTCTGGAAAATGTGAAGATTGAGAGTCGAGAAAAGCGTTAAATTATTTTCCGGGACTCCTGCGTCGAGTTTAGGTTGTGCCCAGTCGAGGTAGGCTTTAATTTCTTTCTTGAGAGCCTGCAGAACGGGCAAATATTCAGCGTGTACACCATGTTTAGAGAGTTCTTCAGCGTCGCCGGCTACGTACTCATGAGTCTTGTAATATTCAGCGTCAAAGGGTGATTCGCTCCAATTTAGAATCATCTTCAATTCTTTAATGCAGCCTTGAACGGATTTAACTTTTTTGTATGACTGGCCATTGAAAGCAAATATTCCTGTTTCAGCGTCAGGGTTTTGCGGATCCCACACTAAATAAGGCATGACACTTTGATATTGACCGCCTGACACTAAAGTATTTCCGCCGACTTCAGCATTTTTCTCGATGATTAAGACTGTGTTGCCGTCCTGTGCCGCCTGAGCTCCTGCTGCCACTCCTGCACCACCTGCACCGACGATTACTACATCATAGACGAGTTTTATATCATCTTGTGCGTTATGAATGACTTTTGCGCGTTTGAATGCCTCAAGATTTGTGCAACCGGCCATTTCAGCGGCGTTATTGACTGCGTTGCGTAGTGCCCTCGTTGAAAAAGTTGCTCCCGACACAGCGTCGACCCCTGATCCGTTAGCCTGCAACATTTCCGGAATCATGAGAGTAAAAGCTATGTCGCCGACGTGTTCTGTTTCGTGATGTGAGATAATTTCAATTCCCGTTATTTTGTCGGCGGTAAAAGTTGCTTTAATTTTCACAGGGCCGTTGTAACCTTCTGATTCTGACTCATAAGTTCCTGGAGTGAATGTTACGGGCTTGCTTGTGTCTTCGGGCTTCTCACCTCGTGCAAGTGCAAGAGCTTTCTCGACGGCTTGTGAAATTCCGTTGCGAGTCATTGTTGCGCCTGAGACAGCGTCAATTTTCCCGTCAGTGCGTCCGATTAGTGCATCGCCATATTTGCCGAACAAAGGAACACCAAACGGGATTTCTTCGGGTGCGTCGATTTCAATTTTTGTGATAGCTTTGTCATCAACGGTAACACGAACTATTACATCAGAGGTTTCGCTGTAACCTTTTCCCCTGCCCTCATAAGTTCCGGGAGTGAATGACGCTCCGTAAACGCATGAAGCCATGACAAGAGAAATAATTACTGCAAGACAAATTTTACGCATAAATAAATCTCTCCTTCATATAATAAAATGTGTGATTGAGTGAATCATAACATAATCAAGCATTATTTATCACAACGCCGTCAAGGACATCACGGAAAATTAAATAATTCGCGCTTTTTTCGGGGGCTTGATGGCTCTTTACTGCAAAACAAATTTTACTGAACGCGCCTTTAAACTCTTTCTCGCGCAAGACTTCAAGAAATAAATTTGCGACATGTTCAGGGGGATTATGGAAAGCTCCGCAGCCTAACGCACCTAATACTAAATTTCGTTGATTATTTTCGCAGGCGATTCTGTAAATTGTGCGGATTTTATTTCTCACACCTTCGGCCAATTCAGGGATGATATATTCTTTACCATTTATAATTTCTGTTTCCGGGTTTACCATTCCAGCTACAGCAATCATATTGACCTGCCACGGATATTTTATTAATTCATAGCCGCGAGTTTCATTCTCACGAAATATAATAACTCCCGGACTATAAATTCCGCCAAAATTTCTATCCATAGGGTATTGATGACTCGAAAGCGTGAGTCCGTACCGTTCCGCATAATAAGCGAAAATATATAAAAATTTGTAGTAATCCGAACAATGGAATAAATATTCTTCCTGCGCTGACGAACCGCGAATGACACCTCCGCCTGGATTTTGCCTGTTAGCGAGATTCAATACAGTAACGTCAAGACCTTCATTAACCCATTTATGAGCAACATCAAGACAATCATCAGGTACAACAGAAATTTTTACGGGCGTGTCGAGAGGCTCAAACTTTGCTGTAAATTCCTTCTCGTAAAAAGTTGACTCTATGCGCGGATTATCAGGGCTGCGGACTATGACTCTTTCACCGTTCGGAAGTTCGTAATAATTTGCTTCGACGATTTTAAACGTATTCTCCCAGACTTCGCGATTAAGAGCCTTATAATCAGGGTACAAACCGTTTAATTTACTAAGCCATAAATCAGAATCCCACGACAAAACATTTTTAGGCTTGAGCAAATTTAGAGTCCCGTAATCCATCTGACCCGCAAAAAATTTATCTAACGCCTTATGAAAGATTGAGCCCTCTTCAGAAATATACGCAAAAAGAGTCATACAAGAATGCAGCTTTAAATCATCAGGGTCGCCCATAATTTTATAAGCGTCATTTTCCGGTAATTGCAATAGAGCTTCAGTAATCTCACGCAGTCTAGCACCTAAAACCGGATGTGATAAATAATTTCTTGCCTCGTCTAAATCTCTAATCCCGTAAAAATCTGAATTATAACTATGGCCTAACCCTTTAAGTTGCGGGAAAATGTACCAGATCCAATGACTGCGCTTTTTTCCGTGCTTAATTTCGTTCAATGCAATATCATAAATTTTCTCCTGAGCTTGTAAGAAACGCTGCATAAATGTTAATCTCCTCATGTAAATTTTTTAAATCATAGCATAATTCTTATATAATTATTTCATGACGTATAAGGAGAGACAAATTTAAATGATTAATACAATGTTAGAACCCTTTGCAAAAATTTTCGGGCAAGACGCAGCCCCGCAAGCATTTTTTTCGCCAGGACGCGTAAATCTCATCGGCGAACACACAGACCACGAAGGCGGATTTGTTTTCCCCTGCGCTATCGAGTTTGGAATTTACGCACTTGCATGTAAGACTTCACGAAATAAATTGCGCTTATTCTCACTAAATTTTGACAATGACGAGTCTAAACCGTTTGAGATCTCATTTGACGAAATCTGCAAAAAATTAACCTCACGCACATGGGTAAATTATCCGGTTGGAGTTGCGTCAATTCTCATTAAGCACGGTTACAAATTTAATTCCGGAATTGATATTTTATTTGCGGGAAATCTTCCGGACGGGGCTGGGTTGTCGTCGTCGGCAGCTATTGAAGTCCTCACAACAAAAATTTTCAGCGATCTTGAAGGCTTTAATATCGATGGTGTAAACGCTGCTTTATTCTCGCAGGAAGCAGAAAATAATTTTGTCGGAATGAACTGCGGCATAATGGATCAATTCGCCGTAAGCATGGGAAAAAAGGATAACGCCGTCTTACTAAATTGTTCGAGCCTGAAATATTCTTATGCGCCGTTAGAGCTGGGAGACTGCAAGATAATTATCACAAATTCCAATGTTCCGCACTCTCTTGTGAGTTCAGAATATAATTTGCGCCGTCAACAGTGTGAACAGGCATTAGCAGACCTTCAGAAAGTAAAAGAAATTTCCTGCTTGTGTGATCTGACAGAAAACGAGCTTGACGAATACTCATATTTGATAAATGATCCCATTAATTTGCGTCGTGCACGTCATGCAGTGAGTGAGAATGCTAGAGCTTTACGGGCTTATGATTCGCTTAAGGCCGGAGATTTACAAACTTTTGGACGGTTAATGAATGCGTCTCATGTTTCTTTACGTGATAATTATCAAGTTACAATCAATGAGCTTGACATACTTGCAAAATTAGCTTGGGATTTTCCCGGAGTAATTGGTTCCCGCATGACAGGAGGCGGCTTCGGAGGCTGCACAGTCAGTATCGTAAAAGATGACTCAGTTAAAGATTTTATTTCATCAATAGGCGCTAAATATAAAGAATTAACCGGACGGGACGCAGCTTTTTACGAGACATCAAGCACTAACGGAGCAGGCAGCATTAAATAAAACAAAATCCCGGCCATTTACGACCGGGAAAAAATTTTTTATGCCCTCTTGATCCAGTCAGAACCGTCAACAAATCGCGAAACTATAAACGATACTACATAATCGCCCGCAGCATTTATCATCGTCGCAGGAGGGTCTACAAGATTTCCTATTGCAACAAGAATCGGGAAAGCTAATTCCATGTAATTAGCAAAGAATAACGAACAAATTATATATTCACCGATATAACCGCCTCCGGGTACGCCGCTCATTCCTACAGACGAGAATACAGCAACAAGAACTATCAACGGCAAATCAGCCCATGTCAACGGCTGTCCTAGTACGCCCATGACAAACGCAATTTTTAGCACGCACGAGAAACAAGAACCGTCCATATGCATTGTAGCTCCTAATGGCAGAACTATATCTGATACATCTTTGGAGATTCCTGTGTCTGCTGCTGCTTCCATGTTCGTAGGAATCGTAGCAATGCTTGAACACGTGCCGAGCGAGACTATTGCAGGCTTTGCTATGTGCGCAAACATTCTGCTGACTCCCTCGCTGCCTCCTCCGATAAATGCCATAATCGGGAACGCCGTAAAAATATAAATAAAGCATACAGGATAATAAAGCAATAACGCGCGTGCATATGCTTCTGAGATCTGCGGGCCGTAAGTCGCTACTAAATCAGCAAATATCGCAAAAAACGCTATCGGCGCATAATAAGTAACGAGATTTACAAATTTGAGCATTACAGCTGTGAGACTCTCAAGAAATTTTTTCATCGGTTCACCGGCCGGACCGCTTAAATTTACGGAAAATCCAAACAGTAACGAGAAAACTATTAACGGCAGCATTGCACGGCGAGACAAGAGTCCGATAAAATCATCAACTGTGAAGAAATTTGTTACTAATTGCGTTAAACTTGCATAACTTCCGACTTCTTCACGCGCAATATTAGTCCATGCCTTCAAAACCGGCGGGAAAATCTTTACAAGCACGAAATAAATTACTGCTGCAAAAGCTCCGGTTATCACGAATGTTATAATAGTCGTCCAAATAATTTTTCCGGAACGCCTTAGACTCCCTGTATTAGCGACCGCACCGGCAATCGACGCAAAGACCATAGGCACAACGATACAAAACATCATGCGAACAAATATAGTCCCTAAGAACGAAATATTTTTCGCTAAATCGGGATGAACATAGCCCGTAACCGCTCCTAGAAGCATCGCAAGAATCAAGATAACGAGGAAGAAATAATGTCTTGCTATTGTATGAGCTCTCATTATATAAAGCCTCCTGTTAAAGTTTTTATTATTATATTACGAGCTTGTGAAATTTTGCATAAATTCAGCATGTACACAATATTTTAACGTTCTGTCGTGATTAATAATTCTCCCGCACCATGAAGCGTAAAAGATTTCTCACAATCAGCAGGCACAAAAATATTTTCCCCAGCCTCCAGCAAGCAATTAAAATCGCCGCATTCAAATTTTGCATGACCCGACACACATAAAATAAACTGGAAGCAATTATTTATTTTCCCGTTATAGCTCTCGTGCAGATAAATACGTTCGACTTTGAATTTATCGCAATTGACTAATAAATTTTCAGATTTTCCGGGCGGCTCAGGGTTAATCGGCTCTAAATTTGCAACATCCAACGCTTTATCAATGTGAAGTTCGCGTAAATTTCCGTCTGAGTCCCTGCGTCCGTAGTCATAAACTCTGTAGGTGATATTAGAATTTTGCTGAACCTCAACGAGTAAATTTCCCGGCCCGATCTCGTGAACTGTCCCCGCTGGAATAAAAAAAGTGTCTCCCTTATGAACTTGAAATTTTTGCAGCATGTCCGGCAAAGTGTTATCAAATATTGCGTTCTTGAAGTCCTCACGTGAAATTTTGCGCTTGAAGCCCAAATAAATATATGAT
The DNA here is from genome assembly GCA_017443945.1 of Synergistaceae bacterium. NCBI lineage: Bacteria > Thermotogati > Synergistota > Synergistia > Synergistales > Synergistaceae > Synergistaceae bacterium. The sequence continues at coordinate 15,721 of JAFSXS010000029.1, read as the reverse complement.
TCCGGCGTGCTGTCGAGTACGTACCACATTTCAGTTTTTCCGGAAGAGTCTTCTATTTTCATTGCGTAGTCATTATCTGGGTGAACTTGTATAGACAGCGGCTTCTTAGAGTCAATTAATTTGACCATCAACGGGAAATTTTCGCGCGAATCAAATAAAGGCGACACCAGACCGGGAAATTTTTTCACAGCTTCAGAGAGAGTCAAACCTTTGCAAGCACCATCAAGAATTAAATTATCTCCGTCTTTGTGTGCTGCGAGTTCCCAACTTTCTGCGAGGGGCATTTTTTCGGGATTCTTTCCCCAGTCTAATAATCTAGTTCCGCCCCATAAATAATTTTTGTAGACAGGTTTTAATCTGAATGGCAGCATAATTTATATTCTCATTTTCCCATTTTCTATGAAGACTCGCGGGACTCTAGCTGAAGGGTCGCACAAAATTTCATGAATTATAGTCCCGGAATTTTTTGCGGCCATCGTTACGAGCTCACCATCAAATATAATTGCCTCGTCGCCTGCTTCAACGTCCGTCAAATCAGTAACGTCTATCATAGTCATATCCATACAAATGCGGCCTCTAACCGGACATAAAGTATCATGAATCTTCACGAAAAAATTATTTGACAAGACTCGCGGCAATCCATCAGCATAACCTATCGGGAGCACTGCAATAACTGAGTCGCGTTCAAGTTTATAAGTGCGTCCATAGCTTATAGTTGCGCCTTTGGGTAATTTTCTAACGGCAGTTATGCGCGATTTTAGAGTCATGACCGGATGAAGATCTAAGCTGCTATTCTCGTTGCCTGTTTCTGTTGATTCATAGCCGTAAAGAACAAGTCCGAATCGTCCCATATCGAAATGAGCTTCACTATAATTCAAGACTCCGACACTTGCTGCTGCATGAGATAATTTGAAGTAGAGTCCGATTTTTGCGAGAGTCTCTCGTGCGTCCTCAAATTTTTTTATTTGAATGCGTGTAAAATCGGGGTCATCGTCAGCGACTGCAAAATGTGTGAATATCCCTTCATAATTTAATCCGGGCAAATTGCAAAGTTCTTGAATCTCTCGTGCTGTCTGTGCTTTCAATGCGTCATTATCCGGCCAATAAAAACCGGTTCGGCTCATTCCTGTATCGATTTTTACGTGAATATTGATTTTTTTGCCTGACTCTGTAATGATTCTCGAAAGTTTGCGGCCGTTGTCTAAATCTCCAACTGCTTGAGTGATATTATAGTCGCTCATTAATTCTGCAAATTCCGGCTGAGTCTGGCCAAGACATAAAATCGGAAGTGTAATATTATTTTTTCTCAGCTCGACTCCTTCTGGGATAGTTGCGACTGCTAACCAATCGGCCCCGCAAGACTGCAATTTTTTAGCACATTCTGTCATGCCGTGTCCATAAGCGTTTGCCTTGCAGACTCCGAGAAATTTTGCATTAGGGTTTAAGAGTGAACGTAAAATTTTTATATTATGTTCGAGTTCATCAAGATTTATTTCTGCCCAAGTTCGAGAGGTTGCTATTTCTAAATTATTCATGCGCAAAGACTCCTTTTTTTATAAGCAATTATACAGCAGAGAAAAAATTTTATAATTAAAGAATGACAAGCTATAATCTTGTACAAATTTTTATTCAGGAGTGATTTAATTCATGCAAAAATTTCTAAGTAAATTTACACAAGGGGGGGGGGGTACGCTCTATCACTGGTTTTAGCGTTCTTGCTTGCTAGTCCGGGAACTGCGTCGGCGTATCTCGATCCCAGTGCGGGAAATGCTTTAATCTATGTAGCAGTAACTCTTGTCAGCGTCAGTGCATTTGCAGTCAGAAGTCTTTATTACCGTTTAACAGGAAAGACTCACAAAGATTCACACTCAGCAAACGAAATTGTAATTTTTTCTGAAGGGCGCAATTATTGGAACACTTTTGAGCCGATTGTTAATGCATTACTCGCGAAAAATCAAGCGTTTTCTTATTTCACAATGGATATAGAAGATCCTGCACTTAAAATCCGCAATAAATTAATGACAGCAAAATACATCGGTGAAGGCAGTGCAGCATATGCGAGAATAAATCAAGTTTCATGCAAAATCATGCTTACGACGACTCCCAATATAGGCACACCAGGTTATCCCATTTCAAGACCTCACAAAGTAAAATATCTTGCGTACGTTTTTCATGATCCAGTAGGAGCGCCATATTATAAAAAATTTGGATTAGATTCTTACGATTTAATCTGCGTGCCCGGAAATTATGCAGTTCCCGCTATACGTTTTCTGGAAAAATTGCGAAATCTCCCCGCAAAAGAAATAATCTCTCTTGGCCTGCCTTACTGGGACAAATTATATAACGATAAGCCCGCAAAAAAAATAAATTCCCGCAAAGTTATATTAATTGCGCCGTCATGGGGTGATAAAGGCTTTATGTCGTATTATTCTCTTGATTTCGTGAAGGAATTAGCGAAAGATTTTGATATAATTTTCCGTCCTCACCCTCAGTCAAGAAAAGCAGAACCAGCACTATTAGACCGTGCAAAAAAATTAATTGATTCCTTACCAAATGCAAAATGGGATGAGAGTCCAAACCCGGCAGAGTCTTTATCATGCGCAGATTTATTAATTTCTGACACTTCAGCAATAAGACTTGATTACGCCGTAATTTATGAGAGACCCGTTATAGCTCTTGAGGTCAAAGCAGAAAACCTTGACTCGTTTGAAATGAGCGTCCTGCCCGATGACATGAAGTCCATTGCTGATAAATTGTGCGTACCCATTAAAGCAAGTGAAATAAATAATATTTCTGCAATCGTCAATGAGTCATTAAAGGCTGAAAATGTTAAATCCATAAGTGAATTTGTGCGTGAAAATATTGCGAATCTAGGCACAGCAGGCGAACACATTGCAGACTATCTCATAAACAAAGCTAAGGAGGCTACAGACAATGTTATATAATATTTTCATTCAGCCGTTAGTAATTATTTTACGTGCAATTTACTTGGGAATAAATTATTTTGCGGGCAATCTTGGAATCTCGTTAATGATTTTGTCGGTTGTAATGAGTATTTTGCTGCGTCCGTTTATTAAATGGGCTGCCGGAGTTCAGGACAAAGAGAGGAAGATACAAAATATTTTGTCGCCTCAAATTGCAGAAATAAAGAAAACTTTTCACGGGGCCGAACAGCACGAGGAATTAAGCGAGCTTTACAAGAGATATTCATATAATCCGATTTATGCGATTAGATCCGGACTTGATTTATTTGTGCAGCTTTTACCGTTAATGGCTGCGTATATAATGCTTTCGGAGCTTGAGATTATAAAAGGTGTCTCATTTTACGCGATAAAAGATTTGTCGAAGCCTGATAATTTGCTTGCAGGGATAAATTTATTGCCGTTCGTGATGACAGTTTTTAACGTGCTTGCGGCGATTACTGCTAAGAAATTTACGAAACGTGAACGGGTGCAGGCGTTTATAATTGCGGCGTTATTTCTTGTGATGTTGTATAATGCTCCGTCGGCGTTGTTGATTTATTGGACGACGAATAATTTTATAATGCTCGTGAAGAATATAGATTTTTACGGGATATTCGGCGGTGATAAGATTGCGAGAGTGCTTGATTATAGATTTGTTCCGGCCGGCTGGAAGAAAATTTGCGTGAATGCTTTTATAGTGATAATTTCTATGAGTGTGCTGGGGATATTTTTCGCACATTTTTATTCTACATTTGTAGATATAACTCATGATGCTTTAGGTTCTGTCATTAATTCGATAAATACATTTCAGAATATTTATTATTTATTGTTCATGATTCCGGCTGTTTTTGCATGGATGCTGTATACGAGATTTATATTAAGCGGCTTTACGATTCGTGAATTAATTGCTAAGACATTTTGCTTTGCTGTATTTACTATAGCGATATTCTTTTACATGAAAAATGTGCAGTTCCCGATGAAAGTTTTTCTGCGTTTATCTACATTTTTATTAATTTTATTTGGGTATGCTTTGCTCGCGTTTCTTTTGCCCGTCAGTAGCGAAAAAATATGCAGTTTTTCTTCGCGTTTGACTGATGATCACAGAAATTCGCTGTTTTTCTCGTCGATAATATTTGCGATAATATTCGTGTGTGTATTATATCCGTCGCTTACGTATCGTTCTGATCCTGATTTCTTTATGGATTCTCTTGCGGGGACTATCTCGAAAATAAGCATTTATGGAATGACGTTATTATTTGCGCTTATTCTAATATGGCCGCTGATTCCTGAATTTGTGCAGAATATTTTAGCTGTTATTGCAGCTTTTCTCGTGTGTATGGCGTTTATAAATTCGTTCGTGCTTACTGAAAATTATGGTAACATCAACGCAATATTTATAGACGAAAGAGTTATGAAAGTTGAACGTGCGGCCATAAAAGATTTATTAAGCATTTCGATAACAACCGTGATAATATTTTTCTGTGTGTGGCGTAAATATATCAAAAATTTAGTGATCACATTTGTCTTGATCTCAATAGCCATGTGCGGAGTGAGTGTTTATTGTTATTTCAATATAAGACACGACAATAATTTAATAAATACTGAAAATGTAAATTTCCCTGAATATCATAATAGACTCTGGCGCTTCAGCAGAACAGGTAAAAACGTATTTGCTATATTTCTTGACGGTTTCACGGGTGAACATGTCAAAAAATTTTTTGCTGAGTATCCCGAATTTATAAGCGATTTCGAGGGATTTATTTATTTCCCTGATACGCTTGCTACAGGTCCGAGAACTTTTTTCTCGACTCCTTCAATTTATGCAGGGCCGGACTATAAGCCCAACACCCTTAATGATACGCAGCCTAATGTATCAATTATAGAAAAATACGGCAATGCAATATCATTCTTACCAAATATTTTTACGAGCAACGGCTATGACTCCGTCATGTCAGAATCAACTAATAACCCAATTTATCTTAATGCACTGAAACATCCCGAATCAGTCTTGAATCTAAAATATAACTGGATGAATGATTATGTACCTTATTGGCTGAACTGGGCAAATAAAAACGGAATCGAAATCAAGATACAAAATAGGGAAGATATTTCACAATTTTTAATAGTGCTGTCATTATTTAGATCTATTCCGTTCAGCTTAAGAAGTAAGATGTACAACACTGGCCAATGGATATGGGGAGCATCTGAACAAGTAAGCGAAATGATGTTAGTCAAATCCTTCTTGGCTAATCTTGCACCGCTTCAATTTATGGGAGATTTTGTACAGGCAGACGACGGAAAATCAACATTTAAATTTTTACATAGCACATTATCTCATGCATTATGGTATATGCAGCCTGATTCGCTACTTCCTGTATTAGATCCTTATCCTCAAACTAAGGGGCAGGGCATTTTAGTAGACGGCATTATCCCCGAACATTATTATACTGAAGTGCATATTATGAGATTTCTCGCAGATTTCCTAATAAAGCTCAAGAAAGCAGGAGTCTACGATAATACAAGAATAGTCTTTGTGTCAGATCATAGTTGGGGAGACAGTCAAACTATAAATAAAATTTTTGATCATACTGTTTATATCGACAGTTTCCGCCCTGATGCGCTTCTGATGTTCAAAGATTTTAACTCTCGCGGGGATTTAATTACGTCAAATGCGTTAATGTCAATCGAGGACACACCAGCACTATTAATCGACGGAATTGCAAAAGCTCCAGGGATTTATACGATTGAGGAGTTAAAGAAATTAAGCAGCTCGGACAGAATCAGAACTTATTGCGAAAATTATCCTGACAGCGATAACATGAATGTAAATACTTTCAGCATTATAAAACTTTGGCAGGTCAAAGGCACAATGTTCAAGCGCGAAAACTGGACTGAGATCCAATAGCTTCAAGATATGCCCGTAAATGTGATATAGCAAATTTCACGTCTTGAGGCAAACTTTCCGGACACTCGCTCATATATTCATTTACGAGTGAATCATCAATTTTTACAGCCTGCTTCTTGACGGGAGCAGGTTTTATTTTCGCTTTCTCGACATTAGGCCGCTTTATAATCACGTTAATTTTTGAGTCTTTGTCATATTTATAGCGCGTTATAAATGCCCTCGTGATATTCCCGCGCATATTTTGAATCATTTGCGCCGTCTGCTGATTCTTGACTTCAACGTATAAATCATTATGAATCAAATCATACGGACTAGAATATTTTGCTGCAATTCCCACTATTGAAGGCCATAATTTTTTAAGCTCGTCTAAAATTTGCATCCTTCTGGCTACTTCGGGAAAAAGTTTTGTAACATCAAGATTTATTTTTTCGTCGTTCATTGCGGGCTAATATAACAGAAATTAACTGCACATCAGTCGGCGTTACTCCGGAAATTCTTAACGCGTGGCCAAGTGAATCAGGTCTAAAGTGTTTCAACTTTTGCAGACATTCAGCCCTTAAGCCAATTACAGAGTCATAATCAAAATCTTCGGGGATCTTTGCGTTGTCGAAATCCTTTAATCTTGCTGCGACCCTGTTTTCGCGTTCGAGATAGCCTGTGTAACGTAATTCGGTCTCGATGTGTGAAATTTCTTCGCGGGTTAAATCTTTATCGCACGGACAAATTTTATTAATCAGCTCATATCTGACTCCCCTGTGCTTTAGAAATTCCGCCGGACTTGTTGAACTCGTCAATATTTCTGCGTCAAATTCCTCACATAATTTATTAATCTCATCTGAAGGAGTTATACGCAAATTTTGTAATCTCGAAATTTCTTCATTCTCGCGCGTAAATCTTTCTTCAAGCACTGCCCATTTTGAATCGTCAATTAATCCGACCTTGCGCCCAAATTCCGACAATCTGTGAATCGCGTTATCCCACCGCAATAATAATCTATGCTCACAACGGCTTGTCAACATTCTATAAGGTTCGTCAGTGCTCTTGGTCGTCAAATCATCAACGAGAACTCCCAAATAACTATTATCGCGCGAAAGAGTTAAAGGCTCTAAATTTTTCACGAACAAAGCTGCATTTATTCCCGCTAATAAACCTTGTGCGGCGGCCTCCTCATAGCCTGAAGTCCCATTTACTTGACCTGCACAGAATAAACCCGAAATATTTTTATTTTCGAGCGAGCGTTTTAACTGGTCGGGCAGCAAATAATAATATTCGATTCCGTAGCCAGGCTTGATAATTTTCGCGTTCTCACAGCCCGGAAGAGTGCTAATTAATTCAACTTGTACATCATAAGGAAGACTCGTCGAAAAATTTTGCACGTAGACTTCATTTGTATTCAGCGATACAGGCTCAAAGACTATTGGGTGAGTTATGTGATCGGGAAATCTCAAAAATTTATCTTCTATCGACGGACAATATCGGGGCCCGTGCGAATTTACATCACCAGTAACAAGCGGCGAACGTTTTATATTTTGCGAAAGAATATTATATGTTGCTTCAGTCGTGCGGGAAAAATAACAGGCATATTTTGAAGTATCATAAATTTTCGGTTCGTTCCAGAAATCAAAGCACAAAGGCTCATTTTCTGATAATTGAGGGGTCGCGCGTGAAAAATCTATAGTGTTAATATTCAGGCGAGGTGTCGTATCTGTGCGCATTGTTCCTGTTTTAATGCCGAGTTCGTGAAGTGAGTCTAAAATTTTTTCTGAGTTATTCTGACCCATCGGCCCGGATTTAAATATTTTATCGCCTACAAAAATTTTTGCACCGATATAGACTCCTCCGCAAATGACCAGCGCGCGAGTCTCATAAATTGCCCCGTGCCGTGTCTCTATGCCCGTAATTTGATTATTGCGCGTGAAAATTTTAATTGCCTCGTCCTGATTAATGTCAAGATTTTCCTGCGTTGTCAATAATTTGCGGTAATAAGTGCTGTATAATCCCGGATCACACTGGGCACGCAATGCACGAACCGCCGCACCCTTTGAAGTATTGAGCCAGCGAATCATTAAAGTTGCATAATCCGCCGCTTTAGCCTGTTCGCCTCCCAGCGCGCTTACTTCCCGTACGAGATGACCTTTTGCCGGGCCTCCTATTGAAGGATTGCAGGGCATTAAAGCTGTGTTGTCGATTGAAAGATTTAGCATTAAAGTTTTGCAACCGATTCTTGCAGACGATAAAGCAGCCTCGCACCCCGCATGACCTCCGCCGATTATTATTACGTCGTATGAAGCTCTATACAATAAAAATATTCCCTCCATTAAAATTTTATATAATTATACAGCTGAAAATATTTCGTTATGCAGATTTACATTTTTTCTCAACGGATTTAAAGTTTAACGCACAAGACCAATAATCGCAAATCGTGAAATAATCGCATGACCAGCAAATAAACTTTATAACAGCACACACAAATTAACGCATAAGACCGGTAATCGCAAAATAATCACATAGTCCGCAAATAAACTTTTACAGCAGCACACAAAATTAACGCACAAGGCCAATAACCGCAAATCGTGAAATAATCCCATAGTCCCGCAAAAATATAAATTTCCCGTAATCCACGCAAAAATAAATCAGCCTGATTAATGATGTAAAAATCTCGCTCACTTATTGTATAATACTTGCAAAATTTTTAATCCCTCATAAAATTTATCTTTCACGTTCATGTGAAATATTGCAGAAAGGAATAAATTTCATTATGAGTTCATACAGAATCAAATTTTTAGCAACATTATTAATTCTCACAGTTTTTAGCTCATACGCACTCGGAGCAGCCAAACCACAAGACCCCGCAGCATTACGCAATTGGTCTCATGAAATCGAGGTAACCGCAGACGACGACTCCCAAAGCATTAAGCTCAAAATCACTTATTATTCAAATGAGTACGTCGAAAATTTAATCTTGGCCGAAGCAGAAAAAAATATGTGGACTGCCGACGAAATGGAAAATTACAAATATACTCTCCTGAAAAATTTAAATCTCGCAGAGTGTATCCCCTTCCATGTCGATATGTATATACGCGGAATGCCAATTTATCCGGGACCCTTCGACAAGCACATTACATTAATAGTCAAGGGAAAAAAATATTCTCCGATAGATTACGACAAAAGATTTAATTTCAAAGTTTTGGGAGCGCGTGATGGTCTTGTATTCTTCCCTCGTTATGATCCAAAGACGGGCAAACCTATTTTAGACGGTGCAAAGGACGTAAGAATTTTATTTGACAGCTCGATTTGTTTTGCTCTATCGTCAACGCAGGGCGATTTATTGTGGGTCTGGGACTTGAACCGCGACAGAGGCAGCATTTCAGGAGGCCGAGCAGCTAACAGACTCGAAATTGACAGACTCTTGAAGCGCACGGAAAAATTAAACGCTGACAAACGTAAATTACAAGAACAATTAGCAGCACTTGAGAAAGAAACTAGCGAAGTTAATGCAAGAATAGACGAATTACAGTCAAAATAGTTAAAATATATATGCAACAACACACGAAAGGAAGTTGTTAATATTATGAATAAGATGGAGCGTATCGCTGTACTTACAAGCGGCGGAGACTCACCCGGTATGAATGCCGCTGTCCGAGCCGTTGCACGCACTTGTATGTTCAATGATAAAGAGTGCATCGGAGTAATGAGAGGCTACGAGGGTTTAATCGAAGGCGATTTTATTCCACTTGACAGCAAAGCCGTAGGAGGAATCATTCACAGAGGCGGTACAATTCTTAAAACCGCACGCAGCGAAAGATTCAAGACCCCTGAAGGACGCGAGGAAGCTCTCGAAAAAATGCGTGAAGCCGGAATTGACGGACTTGTAGTTATCGGCGGTGATGGATCTTTTCACGGTGCAAAAGCTCTTCACGATCTAGGGTTCCCGACAATAGGAATCCCCGGCACAATCGACAACGACATAACCGGCACTGATGAAACAATCGGATTTGACACAGCCGTAAATACTGCTCTAGAAGCAATCATGAAATTACGTGATACAGCGTCGAGTCACCAGCGATTATTTGTCGTTGAGGTAATGGGACGCAATGCAGGATTTCTCGCGCTTGAAGTAGCAGTTGCAACCGGTGCAGAATATGCCGTAGTTCCTGAATTGCCGCTCAGTATAGGAAATCTCACGAAATTATTAAAGAATTCCTACGCCGAACACAAGAGCCATACTCTTATAATTCTCGCTGAAGGTGTTATGAGTGCTGCCGAAATGAAAGAACAATTAGCGGACGCAGGCGGTTATGATGCAAGAGTTACAGTGCTCGGCTACATTCAGCGCGGAGGGCACCCAACCTCGTTTGATGTCGTTCTTGCCACGAGAATGGGAGCATTTGCTACAGAAAGTCTCATGATCGGCAAATCCGGCATGATGGTAGGAAATATTAATCACAAACTCGTGCTTAGTCCGTTAGAACGTGCTTGGAGCGAACATAAATCTTTAAGCCCGGAGATGTTGAGCTTAGTCAACAAAATGAATTAGTTGTGTTACAGAGGGTCGTGAAATACCGGCTCTCTTACTTGCCATTTTTATATTATTATGTAAGGAAAATTTATATGCCAAGAAAAGCGAAATCATTATTAGAAGAAGAATCACAAGAGCAGGAAGAAATTATCTCAGCACCCAAAAGGCGCGGAAGAAAACCTAAATCAGAGCTCTTAAACTCTGAAGATTTTATCAAGAATCAGCCTGACCCCGAAATTTTACAGGAGGAGCTGAAACAGGAAGTGAACGAAATCCAGCAGAATACATACAATAACGATTTTGACGAACAGCCGATTATTGACGATAACGAAGACCTTGACAACGGCGAACAAGAAGAAAATCAAACAAGGCCGACTTATGGAAGACGCGATTTAATTCAACACCCTAAACCGAAATACACTTATGCAATGTTGTCAACAAAAAACGCCGTCGACTTGAGAAGAATCGCAAAAGAATTTAACGTCAGTGCACCAGTTTCAATGCGTAAAGATGATTTAATTCTCGCGACCCTCAAAGCTCAGGCAGAAAGCATGAATTACAGATTTGGCGGCGGTACTCTTGAAATATTGCCTGAAAATTTCGGGTTTCTCCGTCCTAAAGGAATGCTCCCAACTGACGGCGACGTTTATTTATCGTCATCACAAATTCGTAGATTTGGCCTCAGAAATGGCGACGTGATTTGGGGCTTGATTCGTCCTCCTAGAGATCAGGAACATTACGAGGCTTTATTACGGGTCGAGACAGTTAATTTTTCAGATCCAGAGCATTCACGGCATAGACCCATGTTCGCGCAGTTGACCCCGATTTTTCCTGACAGCAGATTATCACTTGAGTCAGATCCTAAAGATTTAGCTACAAGATTAATAGACATGTTTGCACCAATCGGACTAGGTCAGAGAGCTTTAATTGTTTCTCCTCCCAAAGCAGGTAAAACAACCCTCTTAAAGCGCATAGCACGGGCAATCGCAGCAAATTCACCGGATATTATAATAATGGCCCTCTTAATCGACGAACGCCCAGAAGAAGTTACTGACATTGCAAGATCTATTGACGGTGAAGTTATTGCCTCAACTTTTGACAGACCAGCCGACGAACATATCAGAGTCGCTAATCTCGCACTTGAGAAAGCAAAACGCCTCGTCGAAGCAAAACGAGATGTAGTTATCCTCCTTGACTCAATCACTAGACTTGCAAGAGCTTCAAATTTGACTGTTCCTCCGTCCGGGCGTACTTTGTCGGGAGGTCTTGACCCGTCTGGCTTGTATTTCCCTAAAAGATTTTTCGGCGCAGCTAGAAATTTTGAAGAAGGCGGCTCATTAACTATTATCGGAACTGCTTTAACTGATACCGGCAGCAGAATGGACGATGTAATTTATGAAGAGTTCAAGGGCACGGGAAACATGGAACTGCATTTATCGCGCAAACTCGCAGAACAAAGAATTTTTCCCGCAATCGATATCACTAAATCAGGCACAAGACGCGAAGAATTATTAATCCCTGATGAAGAGCTTAAACGCTTATGGATATTACGCAAAAGAATAGCAGGCATTGACGAAGCAGGCGCGTTAAATTTGATTCTCGACAAACTCAAGCAGACGGACACTAACGCGGATTTCCTGAACTCGATAAAATTAGCGTAAACTCGAAATTATTTTACTTGTTTAAATTATGATTTAGGCTTATTATTTGCAGTTGTAATAAACTTTTCAATAATTTTTTACTAATTGAGGGGGAATATTTGTTGCATAAGATACTCGAAAAACGACAGCTCTCATACGATAAAGAGAGAGATCAAAGCGTTTATTACTACAAAGTTGAGGCACCTGAAATAGCTCGCAACAGAAAAGCAGGACAGTTTATTATTTTCCAGCTTGATGAAGATTACGGCGAAAGAATACCGCTCACAATCGCAGACGCAAACGCACAAGAAGGCTGGATCGCTATAGTTTTCCAGACAGTCGGCGCAACTACACGCAGATTTTCTATGAATTTCAACGTTGGCGATAATATTCCGGTTTTAGTCGGCCCATTAGGAAGACCCACTCACATCGAGAAGAAAGACGGCGCAGTCCTTTGCATAGGCGGAGGAATCGGAATCGCTCCTCTTCATCCAATCGTAGAAGCAAATCACGCAATCGGCAATAAAGTTATTACAGTCATTGGCGCACGCACAAAAGATTTGTTATTCTTTGAAGACGAAATGCGCAAGGCCTCTGATGAACTTATAATCGTAACTGATGACGGGTCTTACTGCCGCAAAGCTGTTGTTACAGAACCGTTAAAAGAAGTTTGCGAGCGCGAAAAAGTCAGCGAAATAGTTTCAATCGGCCCCGCTATCATGATGAAATTCTGTGTTGCAGCTGCTAAACCCTTCGGCGTTCCTATTACTACATCTTTGAACACTATCATGATTGATGGTACTGGTATGTGCGGTTGCTGCCGTGTCAAAGTAGGTAACGAGACAAAATTTGTTTGCGTTGACGGACCAGAGTTTAACGGCTATGAAGTCGACTTTGATAACATGATGCAGAGAATGACAGCTTTTAAGGACAAAGAACGCGAAGCAGATCACAAATGCCGAGTCGGTCTCGATGCAGGAAAGAAGGCCTAAATTATGAGCGAACACAAAACAACAGAAATTTTACAGGAAGAAGCAGCAAAACTTTGGGCTGACCTCGAAGCAAAAAAAGCAGCCGGAACAACTTTAACCCCCAAAGACAGAACAGCAATCCCCCCGCAGGAAATGCCCTCAAGAGATCCGATTCAGCGCGCTCACGAAATGGGCGAGGTTGCATTAGGTTACACAGAAACTCAAGCACGAGTCGAGGCCGAACGCTGCATTCAATGCCCCGGCGCTCCCTGCAAAAAAGGTTGTCCCGTCGCTGTTCCCATTCCTGAATTTATTTCGCACATTCAGAAAGGTGATTTCAAGGGAGCTGTTGACACAATCAAGCAGACAAATTTACTTCCTGCCATTTGCGGGCGTGTGTGTCCTCAAGAGAAACAATGTCAGAGCTTCTGCACTGTCGGTAAAATGTTAAAGACTCCGGAGAAAGCTGTTGCAATCGGCCGTCTTGAAAGATATGTAGCTGACTGGGAACGCGCAAATAATAAAATCACCGTCCCAACTCCCGCACCTGATACAGGAAAAAAAGTCGCCGTCATCGGTTCAGGCCCCGCAGGACTCACCGTTGCAGCTGACATCAGACGCGCAGGACACAGCGTTACAGTCTTTGAGGCATTCCAGAAAACCGGCGGCGTTATGGTCTATGGTATTCCAGAATTTAGGCTCCCAAAAGAAATCGTCGCTAAAGAAGTCGAAAACCTCAAGAAAATGGGCGTTGAGTTCAAAACAAGTTTCTTGGTCGGACGCACAGAGACTCTCGAACAGCTTTTAGACCGTGAAGGCTATGACGCAGCTTTTATCGGCACAGGCGCAGGACTTCCAAAATTTTTGGGCATTGAGGGCGAAAACTTAATCGGCGTCTTCAGTGCAAATGAATATTTAACGCGTTCAAACTTGATGAAGGCTTATGACCGCGAACACGCCGACACACCCTTATTCGAGGCAAAAAGAGTTGCTGTCTTCGGTGGCGGTAACGTCGCAATGGATGGCGCAAGAACTGCATTAAGACTCGGCGCTGATAAAGTCTATTGCGTCTACAGAAGAACCCGCGCAGAAATGCCCGCAAGAGCTGAAGAGGTCGCACACGCAATCGAAGAAGGAGTAGACTTCCATTTCTTAGAGAATCCAACAAAATTTATCGGCGATGACAAAGGCAGATTAACCGGTGTTGAACTCTTAAATTACGAACTCGGCGAGCCAGACGCTTCCGGAAGACGCAAACCCGTAGCTATCCCCGGAACTGAACACGTTTTAGAGATTGACGCTGCTGTCGTTGCTTTAGGAAATGAGTCAAACCCGTTAATGTCTCAGACCACACAAGGACTTAACGTTACTAAACGCGGAAATATCATCGTCGACGAGAACCAGAAAACAAGCATTCCAAGAGTTTGGGCCGGCGGTGATATCGTCTTAGGTGCTGCAACCGTTATTCTTGCAATGGGAGAAGGTAGACGCGCAGCAGCAAGCATGAATGAATATCTTGCAGGAAAATAAAAATTTTTCGCGGAGAGGGAGTTTTTTCCTTTTCCGCTTTCTTGTCCGTACAAAACTTTTCGCTTATTTCATTATCTTATTGCTATAATACCTGCTGAAATCGGAGGTATCATAAATTGCAGGTCAAATCACGTCAGAGAGTTATCAATCATGGCGAAGTCTTCACCGCCGAACGTGAAGTAAAATCAATGTGCAGTTTAGTTGACTCACTGTGCAGAAAAATTGACTCCCGCTTCCTTGAACCAGCGTGCGGAGAAGGTAATTTCTTAATCGAGATCTTAACTCGCAAACTTGACTCCATTACTGACAATCACGAAAAAAAATCCATTATCGCACTCTCAAGCATTTACGGAATTGACATTTTGTCCGATAACGTCATTATCTGCCGCGAAAAACTATTTAACGTCTGGAAAAATTTTATTGACGCTCCGGAATTGATCAGATCAGCAAAATTTATTTTATCGTGTAACATTGTCTGCGGTGATTTTCTCTCGATGACCCTTCTTGACGGCAGACAGATAATTTTTCCTGAATGGACGTTCAATGATGTTGACGATAATGTAACACGCAAAGATTTTAGACTTGCTGACTTGATGAATGATAATAACGACCGGACAATTTTAATGTACGAGGAAGAAGCATTGAATACATATCCACCCGCAAATTTTAAGGAGATCGGCTCTAATGTTTATCAGACAGAATAACCCTGATATTTTAACGTGCCTCGCAAATCTATCAAGCGACGAAGTTTTTACCCCTCCCAAAATAGTTAATGATATGCTCGATATGCTGCCCAAAAATTTATTTACAAGCCCAGACACAAAATTTTTAGATCCTGCCAGCAAATCGGGAGTCTTCCTGCGGGAAATTGCACGACGGCTCATTGACGGACTAGCTGACGTTTTCCCAAACCTTGAAGAACGAGTCAATCACGTCATGAAAAGTCAAATTTACAGCATAGCCATCACTGAGTTAACAAGTTTTGTATCGCGCAGGAGTCTTTATTGCTCAATGAACCCAGACAGCAAATATTCCGTGTGCAGGTTTGACGACTCGCAGGGCAATGTTAAATTTGAAAATTGTCAGCACACTTTTATCGATAACGGCCGGTGCATTTTTTGCGGTGCGTCGGAGAAAGGATATAACAGAGCTGATGATTTAGAGTCCCACGCTTATGAATTTATACACACGAT
>JAFSXS010000028.1 GCA_017443945.1 Synergistaceae bacterium | reverse complement strand
GCATGGTGCAGAGAATTAAATATTACAGCGTGGAAAATGTATTTGGCCGATAAGAAACCCGATATTTACGCATCACCCGCACTCGCTGAAGATTTATCAAATTTGCCGCCCGCTTATATAATGGTCGGAACTCTTGACCCCTTCAGAGACGAAGATATTATTTACGCACAAAAATTAATGCAGGCCGGTGTACCCGTTGAACTTCATGTGATACCGGGAGTTACTCACGCATTTGAATTAACATTCACTGACTCGCCCATCAGCATTAAGGCAAGAAATGAATATATTAACGCGCTCGCAAACGCATTAAAGTAACGCAAAAAAAATTCCCGGCCTCACGTTCAAGACCGGGAAAAAATTATTTATTCGCTTCGTCGAGAGCAGCATTTAACGCACACACCGCGCAAGTTTCTTTCGGGCTGTGAAGAGTCCCGCACTTAGGGCACGCTACCATATTAGTTTCTGACGCAAATAATTCTATTTTATGGCAATCGGGGCACTCGTAAATGTCAACGTGAACCCTGTCTGCTTTCAAAAACGCGCTTCCCATAGGATAACCAGTTTCTCTGAGCTTTAACTCTTTATGACATGTAGGACAAATTTTTTCTGCCATTGTTATATAACAACACCTTTCACAATTTTTCGCAATTATATCACGAGTCTTTGCGGTTAGGATTGCTAGGGAACCACCCGCGCGCAACTCTTTCTTTCTGTTCTCTTAATTCACGAATGCACCATAATAAGCAGCACGCAAGAACACCGAGAATCCCCGACAAAATTTCATTCGCAGTCATTAACGACCACGCACCGGAAATTAACCCAAGCACAAGGAAGACCGGCCAAATTTTATATGAGAAATAATATTCGCATTTTACGACTACAGGATGAAGAACGCCGATTATTATAAAACTTGTTACGCCGATTATTATTCCTGAAAAATTTATCACGTCAAAAGCCGCCCCCTTGAACTCCTAGACACGCGCGAAAAATAAAATATGTCAGTACAGTTAAAGCAATTATCACGCAGGGAGTAAAAAATTTTCGGGTTAATATTTTGCTGAATTGATAGCCCGCTAATGTAAAGAATGCAAATATAGCAAGATTTTCAAGAATTGCAGCGATAAAATTTTTGTCATAATCTACAAATGCAAATTGGTTGCGCAAAGTTATATAGCTCATAATATCTGCGTTAATGAATACATAGAGTCCGTAACCTGATAATATTATTGCTAGAACAGCAGGCCAGCGCGATTTAATTTTTCCTGCTATCATTGACCAGTGCAGCCCCGTGTGAATCCCCATAAGCACAAAACTTAAATACGAGCTTGACAAGTGCGAGACCCTAGCAAAAGAAATCAACGACTCAATATTTAACGCCGGTAAAGTCTCAGACATTATTATCCCGCTGAAAATCGTAAGTGCTAAAGAAATCATCAGCGAAATATTTACTAGAGTCCTGAATGCACGCATCAAATTATATTTTCCCCTGAATAACGCAAAGTACCAGTTACGATTTAAATATGTATGAATAATAACAAGCGCCCCGAATATCATGCCTAAATACTCGTGCGCTTCATGTTCTGCGACCTGCAATGACATTAACAGCATTAAATCAAGAGTCATCGCAATGTCGATTATGATTCGTAGTGCAAAAATTTTATTTGCCTGCCTTTGCGTTTTTGTCGATTGCTTCCCAGAGTCCCATTAAATATTCTGCTCCGAGTGCGCGATCATAGAGTCCGTAGCCCGGTCTGCCTTTCTCGTCCCAAATCATTCGTCCGTGATCAGGTCTTATATAAGTGTCGGGGCATGTCTCGTAAATTGCCTTCATGATCTCGTATAAATCTAAATCGCCCGTGCATGACAAGTGAGCAGCCTCTCTGAACTTGTGATAGCCTAAAAATTTTACGTTCCTGACGTGCATAGAGCCTATACGATTCATTTTTCCGAAGTGGCGTATTATTTCCGGAATATTATTATCAGGATTCGAACCTAATGAGCCCGTGCACAAACAAACAGTATTTGCGGGAGAGTCATGTAACGCGATAATTTTATCGTAATCTGCTTGAGAGTGCGCGATTCTTGGAAGTCCGAAAATAGGCCAAGCAGGGTCATCAGGGTGGCACGCCATTTTTACGCCGACAGACTCACATACAGGAATAACTGCATCAAGGAAATATTTATAATGCTCGCGGAGTTTATCGGGAGTCATGCCTTCATATTGTTTTAACGTCGTCTCAAGTAAAGCGAGTCTCTCAGGTTCCCAGCCCGGCAAAGTGAAGCCATGTGACTCTTCTGCTGTCTTCTTGACGATTTCAAGCGGCCCCATTTCGCCGAGATCCTTCTCATCAAAATAAAGGCTGTTAGATCCATCTTCAGGAATAACGCGCGCTAAATCAGTTCGCAGCCAGTCAAAAACGGGCATGAAATTATAAATTATCACCTTCACGCCGTATTTCGCTAAATTCTTGATTGTCTGGATATAATTTTCGATGTACTTATCGCGCGAAGGAAGACCCATTTTTATATCTTCATGAACGTTTACGCTTTCGATTACTTCAAGTTCGAGTCCTGCTGCGTGAACTTCATCAACGAGCGATTTAATTTCGTCCTCCTCCCAAAGAACTCCGGCGGGTTTGTCAAGTAGTCCCATTAAGCCCGTAACGCCTGCAATTTGTTTGATGTACTTCAACGGAATCGGATCCGCTTGACTTCCATACCAACGAAATGTCATTTTCATGATAAAAAATTTCCCCTTTCTGATGTCTTGAATGAATTATTTATATTGTACAGGATTATTAATTTTACGTGAATGTCATTTTTTCCGCGTGAAAATCTTTAATGATGTCTAGCAAATAAATTTTACAGCTGGGATAATATACAAAAATTTTGCAGGGAGTGATAATTTTATGATAATCGTATCGAAATTCGGCGGAAGTATCACGGCAAACTCAGAAAATTTAATCAAGGCCGCAAATATAATAAAATCTAATCCCGACCGCTGTTACGTAATTGCCTCTGCTCCTGCCCAGACACTTAAATCTTCAGGAATAACTAATTTATTATACATGTGTCATTCGAGCTGTAGTCATAAAGAAAATTATCACGAAATCTTGAATCAAATTTCAGCACATTACAGCGAAATAATTAACGGCCTCGAAATAAATTTTGACTTGGACGCAGAAATTAAAGCGTTGGACAAAGATTTACTCTCCGGGAAAAATTTAGACTTCATCGGCAGCCGCGGTGAATACATTATGGGAAAAATTTTCGCAAGTTATCTCGGATGGGACTTCATCGACGCAGCAGAAATAATTTTCTTCAACGACGACGGGACATTGAATCAGGAGAAAACTTTTTTAGCAGCAAACAAGAGACTCAAATCTCTAAAACATGCAGTAATACCGACTTTTTACGGGTCAATGCCTAATGGTGAGATAAAAACTTTTTCACGCGGAGACGGCGACTCATCCGGTGCAATAATAGCGTGTGCCGTTAATGCTGACTTGTTCGAAAAATGGAGCGAGACCGCAAAAACTTACAGCGCAGATCCCGCAGTAATTCCCGATTCAGAAGTAATCAAGAATATGACTTACTCTGAAGCAATAGAATTAAATTATATCGGAATAAATATAATCATAGACAGCGTTTTATTTATGCTGAGAGATTCAAATATTCCCCTGAAAATTTGCAGCATTAATGACCCGGATTATAGCGGAATGTTAATAAGTGCCAATCTCCCCGAAAATATTTCACGAGGTGCAGCAATGTGCATAGCAGGACGCAGAAATTTTGACGTTATCCACATCGAGAAATACGGATTGAATAAAGAATTTGGGTTCGGCGAAAAATTGTTCGGACTCTTTGCGAGTCATCACGTCCCTTGCGAACATTGTTTATCGAGCATTTATAAAATGTCCGTCGTAATAAAAAATTTAATGTTCAATTTGCGTTATAAAGAAGTAATCAGCGACATCAAAAAATTAATTAACCCAGACTCCATAACAGTAGAGAAAAATTTATCGTTAATTGCTGTAATCGGTCAGGGAATGGGCACGGTTTACGGAAAGTTTGAGAAAATTTTTGCTGCACTTGCCGGCGCTCATATAAACGTAAGAATGATAGATCAAGGCTCGGACGACCTTAATATAATTATCGGGGTAGCTGACGAAGATTATAATAACGCCGTAAAAGCACTTTACGAGAATGTCATTATCAAGAAAGACGAATAAAATTTTTGAGTGTGTTTACTCTGCAACGTTAATTTATACTGACGCATAGAATGAGTAGTTCCCACCCGCCCGCCCGACAACGTGTACTCTCCGCACGTGCAGAAAATTTTATTTACAGCACTAAAGATAACCGCCCAGAATACCGAGAATTAACACAAAATAAGAGGCACAAAATTTTATCGTTGAGAGGAGTGAACACGATGATAGGCAGAATTTCAGGGCAATATAATTTAGACGCTCTGAACAATAAGAAATCAAAGCGCAATATTTCTTACGGCGGGAATTTTTCAGCAGAGTCAGACAATGCAAATATAAGCTCATTCGGCTCACTGCTCGCAAAGGTAAACGCTGAAATGAAAAATATTCCTGATGTCCGTGATGATGTCGTGGCAGACTTTAAGGGGAAAATCGAGTCAGGGACTTACAATCCCCCGTTAGACAAAGTAGCCAACGCCTTAATAATTGCGGGAATGCTTGATCTTGAATAATAATGCGTGCCGAAGTTGAGAATTTAATTAACGCCGTTCTTGACGAGGCAGATTGTATAGATGACCTTGTTGACGCAATAAGAGAACAGCGCGAGGCAATGAGGACAGCCGACAGTGAGTCAATTAATGCGCTCATGGATGAAATACGGGATATTTTCTTTGACGCACAAACCCGTGAGTCTCTCCGTAACGACCTCGCAAAAAAATTAGCTGCAAAATTTTTGTGTGAACCTAAAGCAAGTTCTCTAGCGTCAAAAATGGATAACGACGAACGCGCAAAATTCGACGGGGCTGCAAATAGGTTAACGCAGTCCGTTTTTGTCTTAAAATCTGAAATGTTGATTATTAGCGGCCTTATCGACCAGAACGAAAAATATACTGCAATGCTTCTTTCTGAATATCGCAGAATTTCAGCCGGCTCTGGAGGAGACGTTGCACAGGCTGGTTCGGCTGATTTCAGGGGGTAATTAAAAATGGGCAGTACTTTCGGAGCTATGGAAATGGGCAGAAATGCTCTTAACGCTTTTAGACTCGGTATGCAAACGGTTGGTCATAATATTTCAAATATGGGCACTGAGGGTTATTCACGTCAGCGCGTAAATTTTGTTTCAGCTGTTCCTATGGATTTGCCGAATATTGGCCAAGTCGGTCAAGGCATGAATGTAAGTTCTATCGAGAGAATCCGCGATGAATTTCTCGATTTTCAATTTAGGGACACTCAATCAACTTTAGGCTACTGGGAAAAACTCAACGATTTATACGACAACATACAGCTTTATATTGCAGAACCGGCTTCGAGCGGCATTCGTTCGGCAATGGATAATTTTTTCACGGAGCTTCAGACAGTACAGCAGGCACCGGAGGACACTTCAGCAAGACGGAGTCTCGTTGAGTCTGCTCGTTCGGTCGGGAATATGCTTTCAGGACTCATCACAAATTTCAACACTTATAATTCGTCGATAAATTTAGAGATTCAAGACTCAGTTACTCAAGCGAATCAAATGCTATATGACATCGCAGCATTAAATCACGAAATCGGCAAGGCTGAAGCACTCAATCAGAACGCTAATGATTTACGGGATCAGCGCGATTTATTAATTGATAAACTCTCGAAAATTGTAGACATTTCCTATAATGAGCCGTTAGAGTCAAATGGTGTGCCGGGAGAATTTTTTGTAACTCTCAACGGAAAAACGCTCGTTCAGGGAAATAAAGTCCGTGAGTTAAAGGCTCATGCGTTCATGTGGGATAATCAAGTTTATTACGATGTCCAAGTCGCGCAGAATGAATTTGACATTGTCGAGAATCCTGACGTAGCAGACATTTTAGCAACAGGCCCGGAAGGAAATTATCAATTATCAGTAGAAAGAATCGCAAACGGCGTTGAATGGACTACAGGCGGCGGCGATGCTCACTGCTTAGAGACGAGAGCGGCTGTTACATCAAGTTTTGAGAACGGGATAATATTAGATTACGATTCTTCAGCTGCTACACCGTATAAATTATCGTTCAGGAGTCTTGACCTTGACGAGACCCCAAATATTTTAACGATCAAAATCGACAAAGACGAATCCGCCGGAGGTTGGAAATTACGCGCAGAAATCGACGGAGAGCCGGAAAAAGACTCAAACGGTGATGTAATTTATGAGACTGTAACGGGCGATTTAGATATCAGCACTCTTGCAACGTTCATAAATAATAAAGCAAGTAATAACGCACTGGGAGTAACTATAAATCTTGAAGTTACAGCAGACACAACAAATAATACTCTCGAATTTCGCACGACTTCAATAAATGACGAGTCCCCGCTTGAAATTACTGATTATTCCGGAATGTTAGGAACTTTGACGGAGCTTAAAGCAGAATTAACCGGCGTTAACATGAGAAGCAGACCTCTTGACCCCGACGACGCATTAAATATTTCTGGATCTTTCCGGATTCAAGTCGGCACGCAGGGGCCTAGAGTTACATCAAAAATTTTTAACGACAATCAAGGACTCGGACTCGCAAAAGGTGAAATTTTACCAGAAGGCAGCGCGGGTGAGAAATATACATTTAGAATCGGCGTATCAGGAGATCAAGTCGATATTTCAGCGTCATGGAATAATTCGACAGGAAAATGGACTCTCAGCAGCGATTTGGGAAATTCAATAACGGCAGGCGCGACTCTCACGGCTGAAACAATGACTCAATTTATTTCTGACACAATTGCGAAATCAAAATCTTCCGGAGGCTGTGAGGAATTTGCAAAATTAACTGTCGTATCAGGCCCGGCAAATGGAACTAAGACGCAATTTTATATAGAGTCTCGTGATAGTCATTTACTCTCGATTTCTGACGTAAGTGGCGATCTAGCGTCAAGAATGGGAATCGTAAATGATAACCCTGCAATTACTATAGATGTAGAAACAACAGACAGCCTCACTACCATACGCAACAAAATCAACGAAAAATATCAGGAAGAATACGGCATAACAGAGCCTGAACAATGGGTTCACGCGTCAATTCATCAAGATAAGGATCAATCATATTATTTGACGATTTCAGCCGATGTCGCCGGAGAAGCGCAACGCATTACGTTAATGGGTTCAGAAGACGGAAATATGCAGGTTTTGCGGAGACTCGGACTCACAAGAAACGAGCAGATTACGCTTGATAACATTCTTGATGACAACGGAGACCCCGCAACAGGTTATCGCGAAGTAGCTTATATCCCTTATGACGGCATTGCAGAAGACGCAGCTTTTTCGTTAAATGGAGTGCGTTATTTGTCAAGTGATAATATGTTCAATGAGGCTCGGCGAATCCCGGCAGCAGGAACTACAACAGATTACAGCGCAAAAAAATTAAGCGAGGTCAGCGAGGGAATGTGGTTCAACCTCAAAAGCACAGGCGTTACAGGAATCACAGTAAAACATCATGTGCGCGGAGGTTCAATTAAGGGACTCGAAGAAGCTAGAGACGGACTCATCCCGAATCTAAAATCTTCACTTGACTCAATGGCTTATAACCTCGCAAAAAATATGAACGCTATACAATATTCAGGTTACGGAATCGCGGCAGACATTAATACAACCGGAGTAGCATTCTTTAACACTCTAGGCACTAAAGCAGGCGCATCAACGAAATTAACTATCACGGATTTAATCGAGGCTGACCCTTCATTAATCGGCGCAGCAATGGGCAAGAAAAACGATGACGGCAAAGCAACAACCGGCACTTCCGGCGGATCAGGAGACGGGACTAATGCTTCAAGAATGGTAAATCTTAACTGGGCAAAGGTTGCAGGAGACGGAACTATGACAATCGCAGGAATCTATGACTCTATGCTGTCTGAAATAGGTTCTGAGGCCTCACACGCAAAATTAATGTACACGACTCAAGCTACAGTGAGTGAACAAATTGACTCGCAGCGTCAGGCAGTGCAAGGCGTTAACATCGATGAGGAGTTAATGGACATGATAATTTTAAATCGTGCGTTCGGTGCGATGTCGCGCTACATTACGGCAATGGACGAAATGTTGAATACTTTAATTAACGGATTCGGGCTTGTCGGCCGATAAATAATATGACCCGTTGAAAGTTTGCGGCTCTTCCGGAAGGAGACGGGAGAGCATTTATTATATAGAGAGCTTTATTTAAAGAAGGAGAAAAATTTATCATGTACAGCCGTTTAACAACATCAACAATGTATGGGAGTCTGTTAAGCTCATTGCAGGAAAGCCAGCGCAATGTGCAGGAATTACAGAAGCAGATCGCTACAGGAAATAAATATACAAGTCTCGCAGATAATCCGTCGGCTATTTCGCGTTCACTCTCGATTCAGTCGGCATTAACTGCAAATGCTCAATATCAGGAAAATACTAATAATGCTATAACACTTTTACGACACGCAGACAGCGCATTAAATAACGTTCTTGACGCAGCTCAGGCAATTAGAAATTTGGTCGTAGAAGCTAGCGACGGCGCATTAGACTCGAGTCAATTACGGGACATTTCTGACCAGATCGAAGCAAACAAAAAAATTATGCTCGACAACCTCAACACAAAAGTTGCAGGACAATATATCTTCGGAGGTACTGACACAACGACCCGCCCGTTTGTAGAATTATCTGACGGCAGCATTCAATATCAGGGTTCAGACGACAGAATCAAATACGCCCTTAGTGATAGTTTGCTGGGAGACGTAAATTTTTCCGGAAGTGATATCGTCCCTACTGATGAGAATACTTATTTTATTTGCTCGCATTATGTGCCTATTGACTGGGTGTGGACAGGCCGCGAAGAAAAAGTACAAATCACAGTCGGAAACCGCACACTTTCTGTATTTATTCCGGAAGATTGGCAGGACTACGACAGCAACAAAACTAACTCAGGCAACGTAAATTATTCTGATGACAACGGCTACAGAGACCCAAACGAAGTATCAGGAATCAGCCTCGACGATTTAGCAACGATAATAAATAATTCACTCGAACAACAGGGAGCTGATATGCTCGTTCATGCGTCAATCGAGAAAGATTACGAAAACGGAGTCCAACAAATGATTTTACGCAGCAACACCGGCGAGAAAATTGGCATAACCGGCTGGCCCGATACTGATTATATGCCTATGGAAGCGACTTTAACGAGCCTTGAAATTGATGATAACACGTGGGACAAAGTTATTTATGATGATTCAAATTTAGGCGGCACAAGCGGCTTAATGGGCACTACAAATATAGTAGGCTGGCACGGTACAACAAATTCCGGAACTCTCACAATTTCAGTAAACGGAACTGATTACGATTTTGATTTATCGCAATATACAACGTCTACAGCTCTTATTGATGACATAAATTCTAAAATTTCAGGTGCTGGCGACGGGACTCCATTTGCGTCAATGACTTCCGGGAATCTTTCGGGACGGTTTATTTTCCAGCTCCCGAACAAAGACGATAACAACAACGGCTCAATTGATGACAGCGAAGTCAATACAATTACAGTAACAGGCACGGGCAACGCTTTAAATGAGTTATTCGGGACTTCTGCAAGCTCAATTACAAGCACGTCAAGCTCACTTACCATTAAAGTAGGCGACAAGGACGCAAGCACAGCAAAAATTTTCATCAATGAAGGCGACACCCTCGAAGAAGTTGCAGACAAAATAAATGCTATTGCCGGCGTTTATTCGCGTACATCGGGAGACGGGACAAGATTAATTGTTACTGCTCAGAGAACCGGACAATTACCCGACGATAGACTCGCAATTAATGAGGCGTTAGAGGCGTTAAATTATCCCTCAATTACGATAACAGGAGACGGCGGAGCATTAAACATGTTCACATTCGGCACCGACAACGCAGTAAAAGCACAATATACGAACCGCATACTAGATCACAGCCATATTGATATATTTGATTATCTCGGTATGGAAACGGCAATGAAGAGCCGCGAATTTAACCCGCAGAACGAAACTTTTACAGTTAAACAAGGTGAACAACTTCACTGGAAAGTCATGAGCGGGGGAAAATCTGTCGAGATAAAATTAAATCCCGGAGATTACAGCCTTGATTATATTGCAGATAGACTCAAGAATGCCGGTGCAGGCTGGCTTGAAGTTACAGTCAGTGAGGACAAAAACGACGATTGGGGACGCGGGACTCTTGACTCGGAAGAAGCGACTCAAAGACTCGTAATCAGAGGCTTTAACGGCGAACAAGTTTTATTTCTCGACATGAACTCATATAATTACGCTGACAAATTAGGACTCTCTACAGCTTTACGAACTGACGCATACACCGACACAGCAGCAGGAACCGGCACAAAATGCGTTAATTTCCCGTCAGCCCCCTGCGTTGATGATAATGTCGGGATTCAATTACGCGTACAAATGAATTGCGGAATGACCTACGACGTTAATATCAAGCGCGCAGAAGTAATAAACCCTGAAACGGGCTTTGTTGATAGAAATAAAGTCATGCGGGCAATAGTTGACGGCGTGAACTCTCAAGCAGGCGAGTCAATAATGGGATATAATGCACACGTCGACAGCACCGGCTCAGAGCTTGAAGACTCGTCAGCGATTTATTTTCTTTCCGGTGAAGCGTTTACAGTTGTTGATATGCCGTTCTCTGATCCTGAATGGAACGATTATTCAGGCGGTATTGCTGCACAAATGGGGATTCACGGCGGAGTAACTTCAAACTTGAAGAAAACTTTAATCCCAATGAAGGATAACGCAACCTTTGACGAGGCATATTCGGACGCGAGCGAAAATTTCAGAGAAGGAACTATAAGATTTGAGAATCTCGGCCACTCCGTAGAAATCGACGTAAGCGCAGACGACACAGTGAAAGATATTATGGATCGCTTAAGGATTCAGGCGGGGGACTGGCTCTATGTAAATTATTATGACGAACATATGGGACAGGACGCAACACGCAACACCGGCGATTATCCGTTAATAGCAATTTCTTCTGTCGACGGTTCAGCAGTGAATATAATCGACGTTAAAGGCCATATCGCACAGGACGCGCTCGGAATTTCTACAGGGATTCAAGGCCGGTTAAACTCTGACGGAACATCAAACGGGATCATGAATCTTGAATGGGATATAGAGAATCAAACTTTCCCGGCGACAACTCTTGAAATTACTGTAGCAGGATATTCACACACTATAGATTTAACAGAACTGCGGGACATCACTAATGACAGCGTAATAAAAGCTGATGACCTCACAGAATTTATTAACGCAAGAATGCAGGATTATGACGTTAGATCCGAAATCAACGAAGATAATGAGCTTGTACTCTGGTCTAATAGGGGCTATACAGTAGAAATTAAATTTTTGGATGACAGCGGAAATGATATTACTGTCAGCGATTTTCTAGGCGATGAGACATTACAGCGCACTTATTACAGAGGCGGCTATAATCTTGAGGGAAATTCTTACGGGACGGACTCGCGCGGACTTGACTCGAGCAGCATTTATGACTCAGGCATTCACACTCAGAACGCAACAATCAGAAGCGGAGCTAATACGGCCAAACAAAACGGTTTCGGCGTAATAAATGACATCGTCGCAGCAGTCAACGCAGGCAATAGAGATGATTTAGTCGAGAAAATGATTCCTAAGATTGACAATTTCATCAATAATATTTTAACGGTCATGTCATCAAACGGGGCATTGCAGGCACGTTATAACTACAATAACGACAGACTCACGAGCGAAAATGCAATCATGACAGAAAATTATGATACTCTCGTGAAAATTGACCCCGCCGACGCAATATCGCAATTAATGGTAGCTGATTATATGTATCAGGCAAATTTAGCGATTATTTCACGATTGATTCAGCCATCATTACTCGATTTCTTGAGCTAAAAATTGTTAGTTGTCCATCCCGCTAACCCCCACCCCTCCCCCCTGCCCCCCTCCCAACCCCGAGGGGGGATTCTTGTGTAGTGCTATAATTCATACAAAATTTTTCATTCAGGAGGCGTTAACCTCATGGCAGTAAATCTCAGAGGCCGTAATTTTTTGACTCTAATGGACTTCACAACCAACGAGATAAATTATTTGCTCGACCTCGCTGCAGACCTCAAAGCTAAAAAACGTGCAGGGATTCGCGGTAATTCTTTAGCAGGAAAAAATATCGCGTTACTATTCGAGAAGGCTTCAACCCGTACCCGCTGCGCATTAACAGTCGCGTGCATTGACGAAGGTGCACACCCGGAATTTCTCGGAAAAAATGATATTCACTTGGGCGCAAAAGAAGATCTCAAGGATACAGCCCGCGTGCTTGGCCGAATGTTCGACGGGATAGAATTTCGCGGATTCAAACAGGAAACAGCAGAAACACTCGCAAAATATTCCGGCGTGCCAGTCTGGAACGGTCTAACAGATATAGATCACCCGACTCAAGTCCTTGCAGATTTCTTGACTCTGCGTGAGAATTTCGGAAGATTACAGGGACTCAAACTCGTTTATCTCGGCGACGGACGCAATAACATGTCAAATGCTCTTATGACAGGCTGCGCAAAAATGGGCATAAATTACGTCATAAGCTCACCCAAAGAATTAGAACCCGACAAAAATTTACTCGCAAAATGCCGCGAAATCGCAACACATTCAACTATCGAAATAATAAATGACCCCTCAGAAGCCGTAAAAGGTGCAGACGCTCTCTATACTGATGTGTGGGTCTCAATGGGCGAAGAAGCACTCAAGGAAGAACGCTATAAATTATTGCAGGGCTGGCAGGTCAACTCGCAATTAATGAACTCAACCGGCAAAGAATCAACAATTTTTCTGCACTGTTTACCCGCTGTCAAAGGCTGTGAAGTAACAGAAGAAGTTTTTGAGTCAGAACGCTCAAAAGTTTTTGACGAGGCAGAAAATAGAATGCACACAATTAAAGCCGTAATGGTAGCAACTCTCGGAGCATGACAGACAAGACAACCACACGAATAATTTTGCGCGGAAAACTAGACTCACTCAACGCACAAATAATTTATTTGCAGTCAGGCTCAAATAATCCGGAATTTATTGCGGATTTAGAACAGGTGCGCGAAATTGTCAGGAGTCTCCAAGCGTGCGAGGCAAGAGACGAAATTTTTGACGGGCGATTAACTTTATTCGGGCTTGACGAGGACGAAATACACAAACGTTCGCACAATCCTAAAAATTTTTACGGGATCGGCCATATTTTACCCGCTCACGAAATGGGCAGACCTGCAGCAAGTATAAATTTATTGCGGACTCTTGTGCGTGAAATTGAGTTAATTTCGTGCAAAACATTCATAAATGACGAGCTTAGAATCAATCATGTACTTAACAGATTAAGCAGTGCGCTATATATTATGACCTATAAATATTTACCTGAAGGCTATAACAAGACAATTAGCTTCACTAAATCGAAAGAAGGGAAATAACTCATGAGCAAATATAAATTTGAGACACTGCAATTACACGTAGGCCAAGAAACAGCAGACCCGGCAACTGACTCTCGTGCGGTGCCTATTTACGCTACTACTTCATACGTTTTTAAGGACTCGGCGACTGCTGCAGGGAGATTCGCTCTGACTGAACCGGGCAATATTTACACGCGCTTAATGAATCCTACAAATGACATTTTCGAGAAAAGAGTCGCTGCTCTCGAAAGCGGGGCGGGTGCGTTGGCTGCTGCGTCAGGTTCGGCAGCGATTACTTATGCGGTACAGAACATTGCGACGGCGGGCTCTCACGTTGTATCTTCTACTAATCTTTACGGCGGAACATTTAATTTATTCGCTAACACTTTGCCCGAACAAGGAGTAACAGCAACATTTGTAGACCCGTCCGACCCTGAAAATTTCGAGAAAGCAATCAAACCTGAGACAAAATTATTGTACGCAGAGACTCTCGGCAATCCTAATTCTGACGTTATCGACATTGAAGCAATAGCAAAAATTGCACATAAACACGGCCTCCCGCTCATAATCGATAACACTTTTGCGACACCGTTTTTGTGCAGACCGATTGAATACGGCGCAGATATAGTCGTTCATTCAGCTACAAAATTTATGGGCGGTCATGGGACAGTGATGGGTGGAGTAATCGTCGACGGCGGAAATTTCGACTGGGCGCAAAATGACAAGTTCCCTGGACTCTCAAAGCCGAATCCTTCATATCACGGAATAATTTTCACGCAGGCAGCCGGAAGACTCGCTTACATTACAAAATTGCGTACAACTTTAATGCGTGATCAAGGAGCTTGCATATCGCCGTTTAACTCGTTTTTATTGCTGCAGGGACTTGAGACTCTTTCACTAAGGGTAGAGAGACACGTTTTTAATGCGTTGAAAGTTGTAGATTTTCTCAAGAGTCATAATCAGGTCGCGAAAGTAAATCACCCTTCATTAGAGTCAGGCAGGCAGGGAGAATTATACGCGAAATATTTTCCGAACGGCAGCGGCTCGATCTTCACATTTGACATTAAGGGCGATGCGAACACGGCGAAAAAATTTACTGAGAGTCTAGAATTATTCTCGTTGTTAGCAAATGTTGCCGACGTGAAATCGCTTGTGATTCATCCGGCATCTACGACTCATTCGCAGTTGTCAGAACAGGAATTACTATCATGCGGAATTAGACCTACAACTATAAGACTTTCAATCGGCACAGAACATATTGATGACATTATTGCAGATTTGCAGAAGGGCTTTGACGCTGTGAAATAATCAGCAGGAAATTTTATTTTTTCGGGGGAGTAATTTTTTTGTATTGACAGCTCCCCCTTTGTGTAATAATGTTATAATTATCTAAATTCTAACAAGGGAAGTACGACAATATGAAATCTTTAATGCGTAAAATATTGCTGTATGTGTTTGTCTTGTCATTGCTGGCAGTACCGGCACACGCGGAATTTTCTGCACTTGAACGCGGAACTACAGCAGGAAGAATTATTTATTCTGTCTCTGATGATGCATATCGCACTAAAAACGGGCAGGCAATAACAGAAGAAGCTATATCCGGACTCAGCTCTAAAGATTACGGAAAAACGGGACTTATTGCAGACGGAAATTCGCGGCTCATTCTGCGTTATCAGTCATCACAGCCCGGCACTGTAACATTCAGCATATCACCATCAATGACAGGCTCAAGACTTGAAAGTTTAGCAGCTCGACAGGAAATTACAGCACCATTAAGCACAGTAAGCACAAGTAACGGCTATCAGGTTTCGGCGGTCTTAATCGCTCCTGAGACATGGCCGGAAAATATTACTTATCCGAGCGGAAATTTCACGGTTACAGCAGCTTTTACACCGTCAGCAGGAAATACAATAACAGAAACTCTTGATCTCACTCTTAAGGCGCCTTCAATAGTTTTGATTCACGGAGCATTCGGAACTAATGAAAAAATGTTCGGTTATACTGAAGGCTCAAATACTGGAGTATGGCACAAGCTCGAAAACGCCGGATTAAACGTAATTAGCTGGAATTATGACAGCTCCCAGCCGCCAAAAACTTTAATCGCAAGCAACACCAACGGACTCGCGCAGATAATTTCTGACACTCTCAACGCACTTAATAAAGACGGATTCGCAGCGACAAGAGTCGATCTTGTTACACACAGTTCAGGCGGATTAATGGCGCGTCAATATTTGCGTAATGACACTGACACAGGCAACAAGACAGCAAACTCTTACGGGCTCGGAACAGTGCGCAGAGTCGTAATGATAGCTTCTCCCAATCTCGGAACACCTATAGGATCATATCTTTCCGGTAATTTTTCGAGTCTTCCGTCGTCGTGGCAGAACTGGCAGGCTAAATCATTCTGGGAAGGTACCGGCTACAATCTCATAAAAATGCTCGCAGCAAACAAGAGCTATTCTGACGAGGTTATGACCGATTTATCATTAGGCAGCTCATATATCGCGGGGCTTGGATATCCGGGGATTCCGTTTCATTCGATTTATGGCAAAATAAAAGCAGACGAGTCGAAAATAAACCAGCTCTTT
Organism: Synergistaceae bacterium; assembly: GCA_017443945.1. Classification (NCBI taxonomy): domain Bacteria; kingdom Thermotogati; phylum Synergistota; class Synergistia; order Synergistales; family Synergistaceae; species Synergistaceae bacterium. The sequence continues at coordinate 7,339 of JAFSXS010000028.1, read as the reverse complement.
GACAATGTCGTGAATCAAAATGTTGTAGCTTTGAAAGAAATTAACTGGCTTCCCGAACGTCTTGTTGAAAGTCTCACTTCATCAAAACTGGGTATAATCAGCGGAGTTCTTACGACCATGTCTGACGATATAAGATTTAAAGAATTACTCGGTGCGTTATACGGCAATGATGACTATGATTTAGTCGTATCAGAGACAAGCGCAAAGGATAAATTTCCTTCAAATGCTTTTACGTCATTCGAAGGACTGGAGACTCATAATCACCTCGTGATCGCAAAACAGGATGATGTCGGCGACAAAGTATTAACACTTCTCAGGGGCGGCAGAGAAAATTTCAGCATAAACACGGCTTCAACGGCTGAATATGACGCAGCTTTTGACAGGGCAGCAGACTCATTCGCTAAATATCTCAGAATCAGCGAAAATAATGACCTCAGCGAATATCTTGACCCTTCAATGCTTCTTGACATATCAGACCCGCAAGATGAATATATGGGCGGAGATGAAGAACCTGTAATACAAAGCGTTAAACTTTCGGGCAATTCATCTTTAAGTTTCAGCGATGATATTTATGTTATTCTTGAAGACGGAGAAGGCGCAGCAAAATTTTTCGTGATGAACCCGACAGACAAAAATTCATTTGATGTTGAAATATGGGCAGACACCGAAAATAAAGGAATCTATAAAATCTCGTATTTCACAGTTCAGAACGGCAAGCTGAAGATTTCTCCGACCGGGATAATTGCATATGCTCCGAAATTCAGCAGCACTATAACGCCAAATGTTTACTGGTCATCAGAAGGAAATATTTACGCTCATGCCGGCGATGAAATTTCCGCAGGACTTATCGTTGAGGCTGAAGGCAAAAATTATGACATCTCAGCGCCTGTTCTCGGTGTTGTGTCATATGAAATTTCTGATTCAGGTGTTGCGGAAATTACAGATTTCGGATACATTAAGGCACTCAAAGAAGGCGAGACGACAATAACTGCAACTGCTTACGGCCAGACAGTGAGTATAAATTTCATAGTCAAGCAGTCAACATCAGAAGCAGACACAACAAATGATATTATTATTTCAGATTCAGATGAGAATAACGGCATTCCTTCATCAAGCGGAGGATGTAATACATTACCGGGAACATTAATTATCTTGTCCGTAATGATGTTATTCGCGAAAAAACGTTAAGCACAAAAAATTTCCCGGGATCAAATCAGGTTCCGGGATTTACTTTTTATTAATGATATAAACACGATTAATGCTCCCAGCAATATAAATACGTCAGAAAGATTAAATCTTACGTCAATTAAAAACGGTGAGTCTATCCAGTCAATCACATAGCCGCAAAAAATTCTTTCCAGCAAATTAGACAACGCACCCCCCGAAATTAAAGCAAGCCCGAAACGCGCTAATTTATTCATCTTCACGAGCAGGCACGCACAAAGAATTATCACGCACGCAACTATCGCGAGAGTCAAAGCAGCTCCCGGAAAATCCTGCATTATTCCGAAAGCTACTCCGGGATTATGACTCAATTCTATAGAATCCCGCAAAAAATATCTCGTCAAATTCTCGATTATGAGACAAGAAATTATTATTATGAGAGACAAAATTTTTGTATTCCTTTCGCGACTCCGTCCTCATCACACGAACTTGTAATATAATCTGCAATTTCTAAAGCCTGCGGACAAGCGTTTTTCATGGCGACTCCGATTCCTGCTGATTTAATCATGCTGATATCGTTTGTGCCGTCCCCAAATGCCATAGTTGACTCAATATCAATATTTAAGTATGACGCAAGAAATTTTAACGCGCTGCCTTTATTTGCTGACACGTCATTAATTTCTATATTGTTCGGAACTGAAGTCGTAAATAAATTATGAGGAAATACAGCCGGCAAAGAGTTTAATAGATTCAGACGCAAATTATTATCAAGCGTGAAAATCTGCATTTTCTGAATCCCCTTTTTATTTGCGCATATAAAATCGTGAAGATCTTCAACCGGTTTTCGTGAAGCCTTTATCATTGAATACTGCCATTCACCGACCGCAAAATCTTTCGCAGACTCGTAAAAATCGCGCCTCATGTAGCCTTGACTGTCAATAACGCAATCATAAAAAATTCCGGGTATGTCATCAAAGACTCGCGACATCAAAGCAGCACGCTCAAAGGGTATCTCAAATTTTGCGATAGATTTATTTTGCTGAACATCAAAAATTTCTGCGCCGTTAAGTGTTATAGCATAATGAATGAAGCTCAAATTTCGTAATTTCTCAGGAACGACGCTCCAGAATCGCCCAGTAGTAGGCACCAATTCAATATTTTTTGCTGCTGCCTGTTCGAGTGCGTGAATATTAGCGGGCGTTATTTCCTTCTTCGAGTTAAACAAAGTATCATCGAGATCAAACGCGATTAATTTTATATCTTCCATGCCTTGGCACCTTCATTTAAGCGGGACTCAAATAATTTCATTGTGCGTTCAAATGGTTTGCGGTCAGTTAGGTCGACTCCTGCACGACTCAAAATATTCAGCGAATAATCACTGCCGCCGCTCTGCAAAAATTTCAAGTATTTGTCAACTGCTCCGTCCTCGTGATTTATTATCGCCGACGCAAAAGCACTAGCCGCCGTGAAGCCCGTAACGTATTTATAAACGTAGAAAGCTGTATAAAAATGGGGGATTCTTGCCCATTCCGCGCAGAGTTCGTGATCAATTTTCATATCAGGGCCGTAACAGTCAGAATTTAATTTTTCCCATAATCCGCACATATAATCAGGAGTCAAAATATTTCCTGACTCGGCGTAATTGTGAGTCTCGCGCTCAAAGTCTGCGAACATTGCTTGACGGTAAAAAGTAGTGCGCACCATGTCATAATAATAATTCAGCAGCCATTTTTTATTTTCTTGACTCTTTGCGTTGTTTAACATGTATTCGAGCAATAAGGCTTCATTTGTTGTAGATGCTACTTCAGCTAATAAAATCGTGTAGTCTGCGTAAACCTGCGGCTGATTCTTGCGTGAATAAAAACTGTGCAGACTATGCCCCATTTCGTGAACAAGCGTAAAAACGTCTCGCAAAGTCCCGTTATAATTCAGCAAAACATAAGGCTGAGTCCCGTAGCTGCCCCATGAGTAAGCACCTTTTCTCTTGCCTTTGTTCTCGTAAATGTCGATCCAGTGTTCAGAGATTCCGCGCTTGAAATTTGCGATATAGTCATCACCCAGAGGCGCAAGAGCCTTTAACGCAAGTTCGACAGCATCATCAAATTTTATTTCTTCAGCAGGTTCGCTTGAAATGGGAACGTTCAAATCGTAAAAATGAAATTCATCGAGATTCAACACTTTTTTGCGGAGTGAGACTAATTTATGCATTAAAGGCGCGTACTCTTTTGCGGTGTCGACCACGTGATTATAAACGCTTTCGGGGACGTTTTCGGCGAATAAAGCCATGTCGAGGGAGTTATTATATTTTCTTGCCTGAGAATAAAAAATGTCGCCCTTCACTGAACCTGCGTATAATGCTGCGATTGAGTTCTTAAATTTTTCGTAAGTTCCATAAATGCCGGTGAAAGCACTTTTTCTGACATCGCGATTTAGACTCCGGCTGAATTTGTACCAGCGTTCTTCGGTTAATTCTGTTAAATTGCCGTTTTCGTCTTTAATGTCGGGAAATTTCATATCTGCGTCGGTCAAGAGTGTAAAAGCGTTATCGGGCACGGAAGTTAATTCACCTGTTTTTGCGAGCAAATATTCAAGTTCCTGCGATAAAATGTGCTTGCGTTCTCGTAATAATTTCCGGAAAAAAAATTCATAAATTTTTAAATCCGGGTGATTCTTTATGCAGCTGTCAATATAATCAACGGGCAATGACAAAATTTCGGGTTCAAAGAATGCGGCTGACGACGAATATTTTACTAGCAAATTTTCAGCAAGTCCGGCTAATTCCATAGGTTTTGACTCGCGTAAATCTTCATGACTCTTCATATTAGCGTAGACATATAATTTATTTAGTTCGAGTGATATTGCTTCATCGTCCTTAATGAATGCTAATAAAGTTTCAGCGCCTTCACCGAGTTTGTCGGAATATTTTTTTATCGCGCTGATTCGTGATTGAACGTCATTAAAAGCGTCCTGCCATTCGTCAAAAGATTTATAGATTTTCTCCAAGTCCCATTTAAATTTTTCGGGAATATCTTTTCTTTCTGGGACCTCGTTAATTTTTCCGCTCATGTAAAATTTTCTCCTGAATAAATTTATTTGACTCTATAATTTATTGAGTCAGCAATTATTTATTATTATAGCTGTAAAACTCGAATATCAGTAAAAATTTTATTTCGTCAGCAGGCTCACTACTATAAATTAACGTCATGAATCAAACCTGTACACTATAAATAATGAAAATCTCATATTGTTTTTTTCGCAGTACATAATTTAGAATATCATAAACGATTCTAAACAGGAGGAAAAATTTTTATGTCAACAAAATTAACGTGAGCTGAAAAATTTTATGCACGTGCTGCAGACTGCCGCGTTAATTCATCGTTGCTGTAACTTCCCGGCAGTAATCCATCAATAAATTTCGTGATCTAAGGGATAATTTGTCCCTCAAGATAAATTTTATAGTAGGAGTGATTCATTATGCGTAAATTTTTAGGCGTACTCCTTGTAATTGCAGTAGTATTATCATGTTCGGCTGCATTCGCTGAGTACAAAGGCAAAGTAACATTTAATGTGTCATTGAGAGATTCGGACAAGGCTTCAAAGGCTGAATTATGGCTCCCATACCCGCTGTCAGACGCAAATCAAACAATTACTGACGTTGATATAAGGTCTAACGGCGCTAAAATCGGAGTCGAGAACGATCCCAAAAGCGGAGCTGTTTATCTCCATGCAATTTGGAAGAATCCGAGAAGGACTCCGACTCTTACTATGAGCTTCAGAATCGACTCTCATTACGCAAAAAATACTAACCTCAAGGAAACAAAAGACGCTTTCCCCGCTGAAGTATTGAAATATTTGCAGGCGACCCCCTCACTTCCAATTGATAAAGGCTTCTGTGCTGATGCAAGCATGGAATTTATCAACAAACCGACAGTCTTAGAGAAGGCGCAAGGGATTTATCGCTGGGTACTTGATCACACGTTCAGAGATGAAAGCGTAAAAGAAGGCTGCGGACTCGGTCTTCCCATTCGTACAATTTCAGAGAAGAGCGGCGGCGGAAAATGTGCGGACATCAGCTCGGTATTTGTTGCACTTGCTAGAGCTTCAGGAATCCCGACAAGAGATGTTTACGGATTGAGAGTAGATCCGGCAAAGTCAGGCGAAATTACCGGAAATTATCACTGCTGGACAGAATTTTATTTACCCGGAACAGGTTGGGTAATGGCTGACCCTGCAGACGTCCGCAAAAAAATGCTGAATGAAAAAATTGAGAAGGTCGACGACGCTAAAAAATGGGTTGATTTCTTCTGGGCCGGCGATGACTTGTTAAGAATCGCACTCAACAGAGACACACGCGAGACAGTTTTAAGCGACGCTACAGCAAAGACTCCGTTAACATATTTCATGTATCCGTATGCAGAAATTGACGGGAAAGTTGTAGACTGGTTCAGCCCGAAAACATTTGAGTTCACTGTAAAACTTGATCTCGACTAAATAATTTATGCCCTGCCTTGTTAATAGACGGGGCTTTTTTCTTGTTCGCGAAATGAAATCAAAAATTTTAATTCTTTCAGGCTTTGTAATTGCGATAGGAGCATATTTTATTTTTCCGGCGTACAAAAATTTTATGGACATGACGTTTTCTGCGTTTGCGTCGGGAAATTTTGAGACAATGCGCGATTTTGTTGCTAATTACGGAGCTTATGCCGCAATAGTTTCATTTTTCTTGATGATCTTGCAGTCTGTAGCTGCTCCTCTTCCTGCGTTTATTATCACGCTGGCAAATGCGAATCTTTTCGGCTGGGTAAGGGGTGCGGTTTTATCATGGTCTAGTGCGATGGCTGGAGCTGCAATTTGCTTTTATATCGCGCGGATACTTGGCCGTGATACAGCAGAGAGACTCACGAGTAAAGCCGGCTTAAATTCGATTGATAAATTTTTCGAGCGTTACGGGACTCACAGTATATTAATTGCGCGGTTATTACCGTTTATATCGTTTGATTTAGTGAGTTATGCAGCTGGGTTAACGTCAATGAAATTTTTGCCGTTCTTTATTGCGACAGGACTCGGACAATTACCGGCGACTATTGTATATTCATATGTCGGAGGAATGCTAACGGGCGGTGCAAAATTATTGATGACGGGCTTGCTAATTTTATTTGCGTTGTCGGCTGTTGTAGTGATGCTGCGTCAGATTTACAGGGAGAAGCATAAAAATTGAGTCGTTCTATGAAGCTGATAATATTTGCGGTTCTGCTGACGATAATTTTAGTGCTTGCTTATTATTTCGGGTTGCAGGAAAAATTTATGAAGTCAATTCCCGAATTTAAGTCATTTGCGGCAAAATATCCGGTTTACTCAATGATTATATATATTGTTGTAACGTCATTGTGCTGTGTTTTGCTTGCGATGCCGGGGGCGTTTTTTGCGGTTGCTGCCGGAATATTATTCGAGCCTTTTACGGGGACGCTGCTTTGTCTGATTGCGGCGACTTTAGGTGCGGTGCTGGCGTTTCTTGCAGGAAGATATTTTTTGCGTGACTCTGTAAGGCCGTTGCTTGAGAAAAATTTAACGCTCAAAAAATTTTTGTTCGACGATACTGAACACAGCGGAATAATTTTATTGATGATAACTCGTTTAGTGCCGTTATTCCCGTATAATTTGCAAAATTTTGCGTATGGACTCACTGATATAAAGCTGCTTCCATATACGATTTACACGTTTTTATTTATGGCACCGGGGGCGGCTGTTTTCACGTTGGCTGCTGCGGGAATAGGGGACTCTGAACGAAGAAAATTATATTTGCTGCTTGCGTTGGCTCTGGGAGTTGTAGTTTATGTGATAGGGCGGTTATTGCACAAAAAATTTGTGAGCTGAGATTAAAATATTGCGATGAAATGAGGCACAAAATATCGGGCGTTTGCTTTGACCTGACAAAAAATAAATCCCCTGCCGTTAATGTCATGACAGGGGAAAAATTTTATTTCAAGCCTTCTGCAATTGTATGACATATAGTTTTAATGTCGCATAATTTGATAATTGACTCTCTTCCTTCGCGGGCTAATTTTTCTATTTCATCTTCATGGGTGCAGGCGTATAAAAGATTTTGCGCGAGCCCGTCTACATCATCAACCTCACTGCCGAGCCCAAATTTGAAATCTCCGGTTAGTTCTTTGCT
>JAFSXS010000027.1 GCA_017443945.1 Synergistaceae bacterium | reverse complement strand
GTGCTTGAAAGCATCATCATCGAACTTAATATGCCGATAACTACAATTACTATTAACATTTCTATGAGCGTGAAACCTTTTCGCATTCGTGAGACCTCCTTAAAAATTTTATGACAACTGCACAATCGCTGACGTTACCGGCGAGAAAATAGCTATTGCAATAACCGCTATAATTCCGCCTACAAAAACTATCATTACGGGTTCAAGCAATGAGGTTGTAGCCTTTATTTGCTCGTCTAATTCCTGATCGTACCATGTTGCAACGCGTTCAAGCATTGTGTCAAGGTGTCCGGTTTCTTCGCCGATTCTCATCATTTGCGAGACTAAAACGGGGAAGATTCCCGCCTGCCTTGCTGAGTCTCCCAATGATACGCCTTTTATAGCATTTGAGCGCAACTCGTCAAAACCTTCTTCAACGACAGCATTTCCCGCCGTACCTTCTGCCATTTCGAGACTCCTAATAACGGGAACTCCTGCCGACACCAGCGACGAAAAAGTTCGTGCAGATCTTGCCATTGACGCTTTAAATAATAACGTCTTCAAAATGGGAATCTTCAATTTAATTTTGTCCATTGTCTTGCGTGTTGCCCTGTTCTTACATAGAAATATCCATAAAAATATAATCCCGACTGCACCAGCAAGAATAAAATACCAGTTCGCGCTAAACCATTCGCCCGCCGCAAATAAATATAGTGTTATGTTCGGTAATTCGATATTCATTGTGCTAAAAGTTTCCTTAAATTTCGGAACCAGGAACATAAAGAAAAATATTAGAATCCCTACAGCAAATAACATGACAAATGCAGGATAAAATAATGCACTCTTAACTTTGCTGTGTAATGCCGCCTGCTTCTCAAGTAAGACTGCGCCTTGTTCGAGCGAATAATCAAGCATTCCGCCTTCTTCTCCTGCCTGAACAAGTGAAATTAACAATGCACTAAATGCCGGGTGCTGACTCAGTGCCTGACTTAACGTGACTCCCCTGTCAAGACGCGCTTTAACGTCGAGCAAAATTTTTCTAAGCGCATAATTACTTTCTTGACTCGTTATTACATCAAGTGCAGAAGCAAGACCGACCCCGGCACCTTCCATTGTTGCAAGCTGGCGGAAGAATACCATTAAAGTTTTCAGCGAGACCTTACCGCCCGAAAATAAATGTCCTATATCAGCGTTTAATAATGCTTTAAGGCTGAACCCTTTAGATTTTGACTTGGCCGGCCCTGCAAGAGTTGAAGTCCCCTGCTCATGTAAATTTATTACGATCATATTTCGGCCGCGTAATAATTCAAGCGCGTGTTTCTGGCTGTCTGCTGCAATATAACCTTCTGTTATTTCGCCGTCCTGCTGTCTTGCACGATATTTATAGTTCAAAATTTATCACCCCTTTACATCGATAAAAGCCGGTCGATCTCCTGCAAATCGTAAGCAAAATCTTTCGCCGTTGATTTCGTAATTGAACCTTCACGATATAAGCGCGTTAAATCCTGTTCCATCGTGTGCATACCAGTATTTAGGCCGGTGAGCATTGAATTTCGCAGACTTGCTGTCTTGCCCTCTCTGATATTGCTTCGTACTGCCGGAGTCGATAATAATAATTCTGTCGCACAAAAACGCCCTGCAAAGCCTGCCGCCGGTAATAACTGCTGCGAACAAATGCCTATTAACGTATAAGCTAATTGCAGCCTGATTTGATTCTGCTGATGAGGGGGAAAAACGTCCACGATTCTTTCAATTGACTGTGAAGCGTCCTGCGTGTGAAGAGTCCCTAATACTAAATGTCCCGTTTCTGCTGCTGTGATTGCTGCTGAAATTGTCTCAAGGTCTCTCATTTCGCCGATTAATATAACGTCGGGGTCCTGCCTCAAAACGTGCCTTATTCCTGACGCAAAATTTTCTGTGTCATTGCCTATTTCGCGTTGATGAATTACAGACATTGCCGGAGTATGTATATATTCGATAGGATCTTCAATTGTTACTATATGACATTTGCGCGTGTGATTGATTTCGTTGACGAGTGCCGCAAGTGTTGAGCTTTTACCGTGTCCGGTCGGCCCTGTTGCGAGAAAAAGCCCTCTATGCCTATCCGCTATTGTCTTGAGAATTTCAGGGAGTCCGAGTTCATCAAGAGATCTTATAACCGATGGAATAAGCCTGAAAGTTAGTGATACTCCTCGCATTTCACGATAAGCACTCCCCCTGAACCGCTGAGACTCAAAGGTGAAGGCAAAATCTAAATCTCCTGTGCGCTTGAATCTTTCTGATTGTGAGCTGCTCAAAATCTCGTCAAGAAAATTTACAAGTTCATCGCGCGTAAAAATTTCTAAATCGTCAATGTAATCTAATTCGCCGTGAACTCTTAAAGCTGCATGAGAGTCCGAGCTTAAATGTATATCGCTTGCATTTGATTTTATTGCTAGATTGATTAATTTCTTGATGTTTTCGCTGCTAAAGTGTTGCACTTATAATCTCCTCCAGTGAAGTATAACCGGCTGCCACAGCGTTTAAACCTGACTGCCGCAAAGTTTTCATACCGTTTCTAATTGCCTCGTCTCTAATTGACATTGCTGACTGTTCCTTCAGAATCATATCGCGCAAGTTGTCATCAATCATCATAATTTCATAGATTCCGCGCCTGCCTTTGTAGCCGTTTCTGCAATGAGGACAACCAATCGGCCTGAATGCGTGAGTACCTGCACGAAAATTGAATCTCTCGCAAGTTCCCGGGTCAAGCTCGTACTCTTCCTTACAATATGGACATAAACAGCGCACGAGCCTTTGTGCAATTATTCCGGAAAGCGACGCGGACAACAAAAACGGCGGTATTCCCATATCTGTAATTCGTGATATTGCGCTTGGTGCGTCGTTAGTGTGCAGAGTCGATAATACAAAGTGTCCTGTTAATGCTGCTCTGATTGCTATTTGTGCTGTGTCAGAGTCTCGAATTTCTCCTATCATTATTTTATCGGGGTCTTGACGCAGAATTGAACGCAATGCAACATCAAATGTTAATCCGGCTTTCTCGTTGACGTGGACTTGATTTATTCCGGGTATAAAAAATTCTACGGGATCCTCAACTGTTACAATATTTATATCGGGCCGGCTGATTTTCTTCAACATTGAGTAAAGAGTCGTAGATTTTCCCGATCCAGTAGGGCCGGTCGCTAACAAGATTCCCCACGGCATTTCGCAAAAATGGTCAATCATCATAATATCTTCAGAGTCAAAGCCTAGTTTATCGAGCTCATCAAATGAATTATCGCGGTCAAGGATTCGCAAAACAATTTTTTCACCGTTCATTGTCGGAAGAGAACTAACGCGCAAATCTATGTGTCTGCCGTCAATGATAGTTAAGATTCTTCCGTCTTGGGGCTTACGTTTTTCGGCGATGTCCATTCCTGAAATAATTTTAATACGTGCTACTATGGTCGGATGAAGTGTAACAGGATAATCGAAAGCTGAATATAAAGCACCGTCGACTCTGAATCTTATTCGCGACATTTTTTCGTATGCTTCTATATGAATATCTGACGCGTTTTCCCTGACTGCCTGCTGTATTAATTCATTAACAAGTTCGACTAAAGGCGCATCATCGGGGTTAACCTGCGTTGTAGTTGCTGATAACGGCGTAAAAGCGTCTGCTAAATCTTCATTTGCTGTCAAAGCTCCGGCCAAGTTCGTTTGAAGTTCATAGATTCGCGGGATATTTCGTTGAATGTCGTCGAGTCCTGAGCAGGCAGCTTTCATTTCATGACCTGTAACAATTTTTATTTCGTCCTGTGCAGGGAGGTCGAGCGGGTCAGCCATTGCTACTAAAATTGCGCCTTCTTCATCAATTTTTAGGGGAATGACATTCAAGCGTTCGGCTGCACTTCTTGGAATCATCTTAATTGCTTCGGGGTCAACTTGGTATCTATCAAGCTGTATAAACGGTAATTCGAGTTGCACGGCCAATGCTTCAGCTACCTGCGTGGAAGTAAGAGCCTTTATATCCATTAATATTTCGCCCAGCCGTTTGTCAGAAGTTTCCTGTATTCTTAGTGCTTCATTGAGCTGATCTTGATTAACGAGTCCATATTGCAATAAAATATCGCCAAATTTTACGCGTTCAGTCAAGAAAATATTTTCCACGATTAAATAAAAGCCTCCTCCGAAAAATTTATTTAACAAATTATAATATGCGTTGAATATAATTCTAAATTTTAATAGGAGTGATTTATTCAACATGTCAATTATAACAGCACCGAGAGGAACAAGAGATATTTTACCGGCTGAGTCGTGGAAATGGGCATATATAATTAACACTGCATCAAGGACAATGCGTGATTTCGGGTTCAGTGAGATTCATCTGCCGATTTTCGAGCACACGGAATTATTTGCGCGTGGAGTCGGTGAAACAACTGACATTGTAGAGAAAGAAATGTACACTTTCAACGACAGGGGCGGGCGCAGTATAACTCTTAGACCGGAAGCAACAGCAGGAGTCATGAGAGCAGCAATAGAAAATAATTTATGTGTTCAGGGAATGAGCGCAAAATTATGGAACTGGGGGCCGATGTTCAGGCATGAGAGACCGCAGAAGGGGCGTTACAGGCAATTTTATCAAATCGACGCTGAGTATCTCGGCATTGCTTCATCAGGTGCGGACGTTGATATAATTTCGTTGTCAATAGAGTTATTCAGGCGGTTAGGACTCAAAAATTTAGAAGTTGTAATTAATTCCGTAGGCTGTGAGAAGTGCAGACCGATTTATCGCGAAAAATTAATAAATTACTTCACGGCACATAAAGACTCACTCTGCGAAACGTGTTTAGCGAGACTCGACCGTAACCCGTTAAGAATATTAGATTGCAAAAATGAATCATGCGGAAAAGTTGCAGATAATGCACCGGATATTTATGACTCTTTATGTGATGAGTGCCGCGAACATTTTAGCGAAGTAAGGGCGGGGCTTGAGCGTCTCGGTTTTGCTTACAGAATCAATAAAAGGCTCGTGCGCGGACTTGATTACTACACAAAAACGGCGTATGAAATTTTATCGGGCGATTTGGGCGCACAAAATGCAGTTTGCGGCGGTGGACGTTATGACAATCTTTCAAGCGCGATAGGAGGCGGAAAAATTCCGGGTGTAGGTTTTGCGTGTGGTCTTGATAGAGTCATGCTCGTAATGGAAGAGCAGGGCTGCACGTTCGGCGATGTTCCAAAAATTTGCGTTTATGTTGCTGCACTTGATGACTCGACGAGGGGAGCTGCACAGGCTTTAACGTACGAATTGCGAAAAAATAATATTTCAGCCATTAACGACACTGCCGGAAAAAGTTTTAAATCACAGATGAAGTCAGCGGGTGAATGCAAATTTGCGTGTATAATCGGCCCTGATGAACTCGCGAATAATCTTGTAGCGATAAAAAATTTAACTGACGGGACTCAAGAGAGTGTACAAATATCTGAGGCTGTGAACTACATCACAAAGCGATTATAACAAAAGCCGCCGCCGAGCAGGGTGGGTGGGTG
>JAFSXS010000026.1 GCA_017443945.1 Synergistaceae bacterium | reverse complement strand
TGTAGAAAATACGTTTTTGAAATTAAAACAGTGGCGAGGCATTGCAACCCGTTACGCTAAAAAATCATCGTCATTCATAGCTTCAGTTCAGATATGTGCAATGTTTATGTGGCTTTATATATTATGACGACACCGTCTAAGGGAGATACAATAAAAGCAAGCATAGTTATTCATGACTGGGACGAGAGCAGCAAAACGGAGTCCCTTCCCTGCGGCACGTTTGAAGTTGACCAGATAGAATGCTCCGGACCTCCGAATCAAGTAAGTATTAAAGCAGTGTCGACTCTCGTGTCTAAGCCCATGAGACAAGAGAAACACACTAAAGCATGGGAGAATACAAATTTATCGACGATTGTGGGCGATGTTGCAAATAAAAACGGGCTGACTCTTTTCTGGGATTGTCCCGATGATCCTAAATTTGAGAGGCGTGATCAGGTGGAAGTCTCAGATTTAGAATTTCTTTCAGGTCTTGCCCGTGATTATGGAATCGCGGTAAAGGTTACTGATACACAGCTTGTTTGCTATGACGAAGAAGAATACGAATCACGTGAGCCAGTCGGGGAGCTTTCATTCGGTGATAAGAAATTGCTAAAATGGAGCTTCTCAACAAAGACAAATGGGACTTATAAAGGCGCAAAATTACAATATCATGATCCTGTGAAAAATAAGACTCTGGTATATGAGGGCGATGACGTTTACAGGGCAGAAGGTACAGGCCGAATGCTCGAAATTAATCAGAAGGCCGATAATCAAGATGATGCGAAAAGAATCGCAGATAAAAGGCTTAGAGACGCTAACAAGAGAGAAATCAGCGCAAATATTACTCTCATGGGAGATTTAAGATTTGTCGGAGCTAGCAATATAACTATTTCAGGATTTGGAAATTTTGACGGCAATTATGTTATTGAGAAAGCAACTCATAGTGTTGGGGATTCTTATACGACTAAGCTAGATTTAAACATGGGCGGCGAGTCAAAGAAAGAATCACGCAGCAAGAAATCAGGCAAGAAAGGCAGCCGCAAATCAGGGTAACGGACAAATAAACCGCTTGTTTATACTGGGACTGATGTCTACAGAAGGGGCTGATAACATGCCCAGCGAAAACACAGAACAGGGCGCACATGGGCGATTTGGTTATGTCTCGGCGTATGACGCAAAAAGACATATGGCAAGGATTCAATTTCCTGATAAAGATAATTTAATCTCGGCGTGGATTCCTGTCGCTGTATCGAACTCAAAGAAGAACCGCGATGAGGCACATTTGGATATCGGCGAACACGTTTATTGCAATATGATGGGCAACGGCTTAGAAACGGGAGTCGTGCTTTGTTCAGTCTATGACGACACAAACAAGCCCCCCGCCGGAGATGTTGACATTCGCAAAACAACTTATGACGACGGCACAGAGATAATTTATGACCGCAAGAATCACAAAATGCAAATAAACTGTGTCGGAGATATTGAGATACACGCCGACGGAAATATTAAATTTACAGCAACAAGAATTGATTTAAATTAGGAGCTAGAAAAATGACACTTTATGAAGCAAGGCAACTTATAAAAATAGGCGGCAAATATCGACACTATAAAGGCGGAATTTATACAGTTGATAATATAGCAACAGATATTGATTTAGGCTTTGTTGTTATTGTTTATCATAATGAAATTAACGAATATTTTGTTAGACGTGCCAGTGAATGGCTTGATACAGTAACGATTCCGCAATATGTTGCACGTTTTGAGCTGAGTGAGGACGATAAATCATGACACATGAAGAACGCTTAGAAATGACTTATAAAAGATTTCCTAAAATGAGACCGCCGGATTATAAGTCTAGAAATACAGAGATTTGTTTACTGCCTGAACCTGATATTCACGGTGATACATGCCCTAATTGCGGAAGTAAGACTCTGATTCATGAGTCAGGCTGTGTTAAATGTAGTTATTGTGCGTGGAGTGCGTGCGGTTAATAGGGGGGAATAATAATGATTGGTAAATACTCCAGATGGGAACAAAGAAAGCCTGAAACTCCACCTCCTCCCCTCCACTACCTCCAAGTATTAATGAAAGTAAATCATCAGTCCAAATAAATCATCCTGATTATTACAAGGCAGGCGGAATTGAGGCAATAGACTTTATCGAGGCTAATAGCTTAAATTTCAATCTCGGTAACGTCATAAAATACATAACCCGTGCAGGACTCAAACAGGGCGAGGACAGATTAACAGCTCTGACAAAAGCAAAATGGTATCTTGATCGGGAATTTTTACGAGAGAAGAGTGCACACAATGCGTGATTTAATATTATTTATATTTGCGGTGATAATTATCGCGATAAATTTTCATATTTATAAATTAATAAAGCGACAATATAGTTACACACTATATGTATTAAATCAATGGCTTGACTATACTACAAGATTTCTGCGAGGTGAAGCACAAAATGCCGCCCGCAGCAAGACTGAATGATATTTGTACAGGTCATGCAGACTGGCCTCCGCGTGAAAATATTCAAGCAAGCCCGAATGTATTTGTGAATTCAAGAGGCTGGCACAGACAGGGCGACTCATGGGCTGTTCACTGTAATTCAATTCCTGAATGTCACGGCGGAGTATTAGCGTCAGGAAGTAAGAGCGTTTTTGTGAATAAGAAGCAGGCGGGTAGAATAGGCGCTCCTGTTTCTTGCGGCTCAAATGTTGCAACCAGCAGCCCTAACGTATTTGCAGGTGATTAATAAATGATAGGCTCATTTGGCGGAGTAGTCTTTGAGGTCTCAGACGAAAAGGTGCGGACTTTCCGAGATTACCAGATACAACGCAGCGCAAAATATTCTGAACATGCTATACACGGACGCAAAGGTTTATTAGAGTTCACCGGACTTTCTCCAGTAAGTGCAAGCCTAGCTATAAAACTTGACGCAGGACATAGGCGCGTTATTGGGAGTTACAAGACTCGAAGCAGCAAAGGCAATGACGACTCTAAAATTTACGCTCTCTGAAATACAGGACGAAAATATAATAATTCCTGAAGGCACGCGGGCAACTCCGGGCAGTAATATTTTATTCGCTACAGTTGAGGCGGGAGAAATCCCAGCAGGCCAGCAAGAAATTACTATTACAGCCGAATGCACAGTTGAAAATCTTAGCGAGTCCTATGGAGGGAGCAACATAGAGTCAGACGAAAATTTTAGAGAACGTATATAAATCGCAGTTGAAAGTTTCAGCGTTGCAGGACCTTATGGAGCTTATGAATATTACGCGAGAAGTGCACATCAGGATATTATTGACGTTGCAGTAATAGGGCCGCCTGATATTGAGCCGGGATATGTCGAGCTTTACCCATTAATGAAGGGCGGAGAATTGCCCTCTGATGAAGTCCTTGCGCTAGTTCTTGAAAAATGTAATGCCGATGACGTGAGACCATTGACTGACTGCGTTTCTGTTCATTCGCCGAAAGTTGCAGAATTTGCCCTGAATGTTAAATATTTTATTGACAGGTCAAAAGCGACTCAATCGAGCGAGCTTCAATCAGCTGTAGAACAATCAATAAATTACTGGCTGACGTGGCAGCGTTCAAAACTTGGACGGGATTTGAATCCCAGCGAACTAAATCACAGAATGATAGCAGCCGGAGCAAAACGCACTGAAATTATTTCGCCTGAATTCAAGATTTTAGCTAAATCTGAACTCGCAATAACTTCAAGCATAAATATAATATAATATTTGGAGGTCTTGAAGATGGCTAGAGAACTGAGAGATATTTCACTACAAGACATAATCCCAAGTTCAATAGCTCAGGACAAAAACGTCAAGGCAATAATCACAGCAGCAGATCCCGAATTTCAGGAAGTCTCCCGCAATATAAGGGAGGCTTTTATTATTTCGAGAATTGATGAACTGCCCGAAAATGTTATAGATTTGCTTGCTTGGCAATGGCACGTAGATTTTTATGAACCTGATTTATCACTAGATGTAAAACGTCAATTAGTGAAGGAGTCTATCAGCTGGCACAGGAAAAAAGGCACAAAGTCAGCAATAAAAACCGCGCTTGAAAAGTTAGGATTTGTCCCTACGATTAAAGGCCCATTCCTATTTTGACGAATGGGATTGCGTGCCAGTCAGATATTTGAGCGTCGGGCCTTGTTCAGAGACTGGTATTATCTGTTCGCTTGAATGGGGCGAGGGGGAGTCGGCTTTGTTATATCCCAGTTTATGGGACTCTTCACGCTGGGAGTATGCTAGCAGTTTTTCGCGTTCATTCGGGCAAATTTCAGAGCGCGGACTTTTCGGAGTAATCGATTTAGGAGAACCTATTTTTGCGCCATCCCAAGTCAGGGGAATTATTTGCGATTTGATTCCTCACTGGGATTATTTAACGTGGCCGGAGCATTACACATGGATAGATTATCTTGACGAGATGCCCGTGAAAGTCTTCACACAAAGCGATTTCACAGCCTCGCTCGAATGGAACTCAAAACGTGAAGAGAAATATATTTATTGGGATTCGGACAAATGGGACTCACAAGAACGCGGAAAATATGACGCGCCTCTGCCAAAATGGAGCGCACATAAAACTTGGGAATTCAGCGACACATGGAACACAACAACCGGGCAGACCTGCACGTGGGAAGTCGGCTCGTGGAATGAATATCAGGAGGTTATATAATGGCAGTATTAACTTATTCAGCTCGAACGGCTTTAGCGCAATATCTTCTATCAAGGCCTATACATCTTGCAATCGGTGCAGGTTCTAAGGACTGGGGGACTGTTCCCGAATCACCTGACTATGAGGCAACGAGTCTAATCAGCGAAATCGGACGCAAGAAATTAACACGCTCATTTTTCGTGAATGAAGACGATGACGGCGAAATAGATATGCCCGGCGGACGCAGATATACTTATTCAGAGACACCTACGAGACAAGTATATTTGCATTTCATGTTTGATTACGGAGAAGGGATCGCGGAGTCAATTCGTGAAGTGAGAGTCTTTATTGATACTGAGGCAAAATCAGTAATCCCCGCAAATCAGACTTTCTTAACGCCTGAACAGATAGCAAAGCCCGGCACATTAATTTTGCTTGAACATTTAGAGACAGCAGACACATTTACTCCTAACAAAAAAGGGAGCTACGGAACAATTTTGACAATATGCGAGCTATGCAATCACCGGAGATTAACGAGATACAGCACATTTTTGACGAGAAAATAAAATCGCTCGGTAATGCTTTATACGCTGACGGGACAATCATAGAGGGCTGCGCGATTTCGTTCGATTCTGAGCAGAAAAGAGCAAATCTCACAGAAGGGCGCATATTTCTTGACGGACTCGTTTATCATGTCGAGGCGGCGGCTCTGGCAATACCTGACACAGCAACAGTGCAAATAGGTATCTGGAAAAAATCTAAATCAGTTACTGAATTTGAAGACAATACACTTTTTGACCCGGCAAAGGGCACGCCTCAATATCACATGCCCGGCGGTTATAGAATAGTAACGACAGCTGAATGGGGATTAAGTACCGACAATGAAGGAGTCCCATTCTTCCCAGTTTATGGAGTCAGTGACAGCGAAATAGTTACTCAATTACACGAGAAAGTGAACCCCGAATATCTTGACTCATTAGCACGCTATGACGACCACGCTCACGGGCATTATGTAGTCGAGGGCTTGCGAGTAACAGCACTTGAAAGCAATATCACAGGCAAACAGGTTTATAGCATTTCTGAAGGCGAGGCACATATTAACGGCTATGAGTCTGTAATATCTCACTCGGTCAGACTAGTAACTGATGAAGCACCTGACTTAGCAGATATAAAATCAGAAGTTCACGTTTTTAAAACTGAGACCGGCGGGACTGCAACAATTTCAGCGAGTCATACCCCGATTGAAGTATTAAAGCAGATTTTAATTACTAAGGAACGGACTGTAACATTGACTCACGGCGGTTATACAGGCTGTACGGATGAATTACCCGACACATCAGTATTTGAGATTGTAGACGTTCATCAGGGGAGCTTAGTATTTCAAGAGAAGACAGATTTTTATTTTGCGTCCGACCGTATAAGCTGGAATTTGCCCGGAGAAGAGCCCGCACCGTTTTCTACATATTCTGTAACTTACAGGCACAGAGTCAGTGTAAGTGCAGATTCTTCAGATACAAAGCAAATCACTATTTCCGGAGCTGTTAAAGATTCGCTAATTGAAGTTGATTACTCCTACAGAATGCCGAGAATAGATTTAATTGTTATGTATAAGGATCGCTCCGTAGGAATTGTGCGCGGAGTTGCTCATAGATATTCGCCCGTCGTGCCTTCAACGCCACCTGAAGCTATATGCTTGGCAGAAGTTACGCAATTATGGGAAGGTTTGCCGGAAGTTAAGAACGTTGCGATTCAACGCGTTCCTGTAGATACTCTCAATAAAATGAGGAATCAAGTAGAATATTATGATTTGCGTCAAATACCAGTGAGAGTTACTGCGTCAGGATTCGGTCCGGGCGAAGGCGTAAGAGTCTATTTTGACAGCGTAGAAGTAAACTGCGACACAAAGAAGGCAGACTCATCAGGAAATTTTACAGGAACGTTCACAATTCCTGCGAATATTCCGGCTGGGACAAAGTTAGTCGAATTAATCGGCAGTGTTGAGTCAAAGGGTTATGCGTACTTCACTGGAATAAACCAGAAGACGACTATAATAAAGACTCGTATATACCGCTACAAAGATGACCCGTTAGCACAGACTTTCACATTGAGTGAGTCGCGTTTGATTTCCGGAGTAGATTTCTGGCTCGCGAAAAAAGGCAGCTCAAATATACGCGTTGAAATAAGAAATGTATCACTCGGTTATCCTACAACTGAGACTCTAGCGTCAAAGATTATTCAGGTGAATAATTTAATCGCTAATAACTGGAACAGGGCAATTTTTGACACGCCTGTTTTCTTGAATTCAGATACAGAATACGCAATAACAATTTTGTCTGATACGTCAGATCATGAAGTAGGAATAACTGAAATAGGCGACTGGGACTCGTCAAAAGGTTGGGTACGTTCGCAGGCATATTCAACGGGAGTATTATTATCAAGCTCGAATGCTTCAACGTGGACGGCTCATCAGAACGCGGATTTAGCATTTAGATTACTCGCAGCAAATTTCACGGGTAATTCAAAAACTTTAGACTTAGGGACGTTCGATTTGACAGGAGTCACAGATATAATGCCATTGGCTGAAGTCGAGACAACAAGCTCAGATACTTATGTAACGTTCATTCTCAAGCAAAATAATACAGAAGTTGCAAGAATGCAGGCATGGCAAGTTATCTCATTCGACACAGCACTAAACGGAGTATATAAACTTGAAGCCGAATTATCGGGGAGCGCAAAATATTCGCCAGTTCTAGGACGTTACCCGCAATTATTAACGAGTAAACTAAAATCAACGGGCAATTATGTATCACGCGCATTCACCTGCGGGCAAAATAAACAGGTCATGATTTCAACAGATGAATACGCCCCGCATGGTTCGAGCATTGATATTTATATACAGGACGGCGAGAATTCTTACTCAAAAGTTGACGTGTCCGAAAGTGTAGAAATCGGCTCAGGCTGGATACAACGCAAAAGATTTGTGAGTTGCAATCTAGGCTCAACACGCTTGAAAATAGAATTACGCGGGAGTGCAGAAGCGCGGCATTTAGTGCAATCAATAAGTGCGGTGGTTCTTGATGCCTAAATATGACGAGAGGACTTCACAGGGCTGGCCTTTGCCTCATAAAGCAAATAAATTAATTGATGACGTAGAGAGGCTAAGGCAGGCACTACAGGCAATTAACGCGGAATTCAGCGAGCTTGAAGAACGTGCACAGGTAATCACAGAAGAATATATTTTACCTATAGAATCGCGTCAGGATTCTCTTGATACTCGAATGGACGTAATGATTTCAGAGATAAAAGAGTCATTGCGCGAAATCAAAAAGGAGATGTAATTTTTATGGCAGAAGTAGCACATACTAATTGGTATCGGGCCGGAACTGTAGCAGTTACAACAAATAGCACAAAAGTTTACGGCAGCGGCACAAAATTTCTAACAGCAGGAATAAATCCGGGAGCAACATTTCGTGTAGACAGAACATCTTATGCGTGTGAAGTATTGCGCGTAATCAGCGACACTGAACTTGAACTCGCAGCCCCTTACTACGGCAACAGCGGGAGCGGACTTACATATTCAATCGATCGCAATTTCCAGTCGACTTTACCCGCACAGTTAGCATCGGACATTGCAGCATTAACCGGCAAATATGAGAAATATATAGATGACGATTTAGCGAGAATAGTCGGGCCGAGTGCATATGATGTAGCAGTTGCTGAAGGTTATACGGGTACAAAAGCACAGTGGCTAAATTCCTTAAAAGCGGCCGGAGAATTGACTACACTTTTAGGGCGCACGGAGATTTTGACCTATCACAGCGCAGGGGCACACAATGCGCTTTATCGCGGTAAGAATTTAGGTAACACATTAACTGATGCACAATCAGCAGCAATCCGAGCAGGAACGTTTGAAGATTTATATCACGGCGACTACTGGGCAATGACGACGCAATATACATATTATGTTGCGACAGGAGACCAGACGGCGCAGAACGGCAAGACATATTTTGCTGATGTGAACGGGACAGCACTTGCGACACAACCTACAGTAGGCGATGATATTTCAGAGGCCGGATATTATGAGGCAGTTACAGCAACGGCGACAGTAAATTGGAGAATTGCCGATCTCGATTATTATTGGAGAGCTGGCGATACAGAACTTACTACACATCATGCTGTAATTGTCCCTGATACGAGTTTATATTCAGTGCGTATGAATCCAACAAATATAACAGAGGGTGCACATGTAGGCTCAGAAATGTACACAAAGAATCTAGCGAGGGCAAAGGCTTTAATCACAGCGGCATTCGGTGCAAATCATATTCTTACTCACAGGGCATATTTGCAAAATGCGGTGAAAGACGGCAAACCGAGCGGCGGAGCATGGCTAAACAGTACAGTTGAATTAATGACTGAATCAATAGTATACGGCGGAAGACATTTTAGTTCCGGCTCACAAGATGGCGGAGATACAATTTATAATCGCTATAATATTGACAAAACGCAATTAAATCTTTTCCGTCATCGCCCTGACCTTATTAGCAACCGCCAGTGGTATTGGCTAAGAGACGTTGTGAGTGGTGCGTGTTTTGCCTCTGTCAACGGTGCTGATAATGCTAACTACAACAATGCTTCGAATTCTAGGGTAGTGTGCGCCCGGCTTTCCTTATCTATTAATCAGTAAATCCTACAGGGCGGTTTAACTTTTTATTATGGACAAGAACAAAAATATTTTTCTTGACGCTAACGTAATTTATGATGCCGGAACTAAAGCAATGAGAGGCAGTGCGTTTAAATATGCAACACAGCTTTTCGAGATGAATCACCTGCTTTATACGGCAATGATTCAGAAAGATTTACAGGAAGGCACGTACACACCTGAAGCTGGGAATAAATTTCTTATTAATGAACGAGGCAAACCGCGTTTTATCACAAGCAACACGATGGCCGACAAGACAGTCAATCACATAATCAGTGATGAAATTCTTATGCCGTCGCTCAGTAAATATTTAATTTATGACAATGGAGCATCGCAAAAGGGCAAAGGCGTAGCTTTTCACAGAAAACGCTTTGAGAATCATTTGCGCCGTTATTTTATTCAGCATGGTAATAATGATGGTTATATCTTGCTGGGAGATTTTTCCGGCTATTATGCAAATATACCACACGATAAATGCCGCGAGGTTTTGGAGCATTTCCTGACGCGCGAACTTGAAGCCAAACCCGATGAGCTTAAATATACACTCTGGCTGTTAGATGAGATGTTCAAAACTTTTCGCGTTGATGTCAGCAGATTCAGCGATGAAGAGATACAAGCATTTCGAGAAGGGAAAGTTGACCAAATGTTAAATCTTAACGCCGATCCTAGACACTTACAGGAGAAAAATTTTTAGATAAGGGCGTTGACATAGGCAATCAGAACTCACAAAGTATCGGACTGATTTATCCGTACAGATTTGATAATTTCGCAAAAATTGTGAAGGGCATCAAGAGCTACGGCAAATAAGCGATCGCCGAAGACCGTGAGACTCTGCAAAATTTGCTGGACGGCCTTAGAGTTATTGCTAAAGAATTCGGGCTGATTATCAATGAGCGCAAAACAAGAATTGTAAAACTTTCGAGCTTTTACCGGCATTTGCAGAACGGATACAGCCTGACTAAAACGGGGCGCGTTATTCGCAAGATAAACTCTAAGAGCATTACTCGTGAACGCAGGAAACTCAAAGCCTATAAAAGATTGCTTGATAAGGGCATCATGATTTACGACGATATAGAAAATATTTTCAAGAGCTGGCTGGGCGGCAATTTCAAGCGCAACTCAGTGAGCTCGACATCAACGGAAATAATTTCATCAGCTATAAAGAAGTAAAGCCGGAAACTTTTGCGGGCAAATTGTCTAACGTGAAAATCACCGGCTCGGAGGAAGCAGACGAGGCAGGACTCATCGGCGAGCATAACAACATGGAGCTTATACAGATTCAGCAGCACGGCTCTGAGTACTGGTTTATTCTTCGTGATATTCCGGCGGACAAACTCGCAATGACAAAGTTGCAGTCAGATGTCGCTTATTTCTCAATGATGAGCGGGATTGATTTAGATTAATGAGGTGATGAACATGAGCGCAAAATTTGAGCAGGTCAAAGGCTGGATTACTGAGGCGGAATTTCAAACCATAACAGGCAAATCATATTAGCAGCAATAAAATTTTTTCGGGGAGTTCTTAAGTGGACTCCCTTTTTTATTTATAAGGAGATAAAAATATTATGGATGAACAAGAAAAATTTGAACGCTCTATAAATTTCTCTCTAAAATGGGAGGGCGGTAGAAATTTCTATATCGTTGACGGGAAGCCTGTAGTTAAGGGAGCAGCAAAAAACGATTGGGGCTGGGCTACTGCCTACGGAATAATTATCTCGACACTTAAAGCAGCTCACAAGGCCGGAATTGTTGAACATGATGATATTTGCAAATTAAATCAGGACGAAGCAAAAAAATTTACCGCAAAAATTTCTGGGATAAATACAAATGGGGCGAGCTTGAATGGCCGGTCTGTCTTTGCTGTCTTGATTGCTGTATTAATCACGGCGGTTTTGCAAGTATTCTGCAGAGGGCAGTCATTGATTGCGGTCAAAGTGTCATAGTTGATGGGAAGTTCGGACCGAAGACTTTTGCGGCTCTGAAGGCTTGTGAACCTCAAATGTTAGCACGAGCAATTTATAATCAGCGCAAAAAATATTATGAGAAAATAGTTGCTAATAAACCTAATCAAAAAGTTCACCTTAACGGCTGGATAAGACGTGCTAATGAAATGGCAGATGTCGCCGGAGTAGGAGGGTAGCTCAATATGGAAGAACAACTTATAGAAATCGCAACAGATAACACAACTATTGATTTTATAATAAGCAGCCTGCTCGGTTTGCTCGCGTGGTTTTTCGGGGGACGCGATACTCTGTTAGAAGTTTTGCTTGTCATGATATTAGTTGATTATATAACGGGATTATCCGTCGCATGGATAGAATGCACGCTGTCAAGTTCGATAGGGTTTAAGGGAATTATGCGAAAATGTACTATGCTGACTTTTGTCGGGATTGCGCATTTGTTAGATTTGATGATTCCGGACGATCCCGGAGCAATTCGTTATGGAGTGTGCATGTTTTATATAGCAAATGAAGGAAAAAGCATAATTGAGAATGCCCACGCGCTAGGTGTACCAATTCCGCAAATTTTATGGAAACATTTTGAGAATGCTCACAAAAAAGAAGATGCATCTGACCAAATAAAAAATGCTGCCTGATGACTTGCGATAAAAGCATTTCAGAGTGAATATACACAATAAAAATTTTAGCGGAGGTGTATATTTATGAGAAATCCCGAATTAATGACAGCCGACGGGGTAAGTGAGAATCTCACATCACTTTATTTCAAGGATAATTGCAGCGTGATTAAAATTCTCGACGCAGTGGAAGAAAGCAAAACGGGTGAAGAATTGGCGGCGAACTTGAACAAATTAAAACTTTTCAGCAAATTCACGCCAGACCGAGAGACAGCCGAATATGCGCGAGTTTCAACTATTGACGCATTTGGAAATCGGCATTATCTCAAAGCTGAGAAGTAAGCAGGCTATTTTTTCAGCAATTTATGAAGTTTTCTACGCATTAAATCAATTTGCCGGAGGAGATTCAGATTTTTTTCTTCGGCAATTCGCAATTCCTGATATAACTTTTCGATTTCGTGTTGCCTATCATCATCGCTCAAATTATCAAAATTTTCGTTCTCAATTTCTGATTCCTCTTCTTTGTGCCTCCGTGCCCAGATTGCCGCAAAACCCTGAGGTCCGGGCTTGTAATTCTCGACTGATTTTCGCGGGATTAGCCAGCGTTTACCTATTCTAATTGTCCCGTCAAATTTTCCTTGTCTGCAAAGAAGTCCGACATTGCTCTTGTTATAGCCTAAAATTTCGGCTGCCTCGTCTATTGATACAAATTCGGATATATCCATAAAATTTTGCCTCCTAATTAAATTTTTTACAACGCATATTTTACCATAAAAATATTAAAAATATACTTGTATAATAATTAATTAGAGTTAATATAACACTATCAAATCAAGCAAAGGAGTAGTAAAAAATGAACGGAAACGTAGTATTTATTAGAGATTTTGAAGGCAACAAGGAAATTAACAGAGCGATTTATTTCGCCTATAAGAAAAGCAAAGAGTCAGGTAATAAGCTACTCGACTTCAACGGCTCAGTTACAGTTTGGGAGAAAGATGTCCCAGAAATAGCGGAAACGTTGCGCAATGCAGGTGTTAGAGAGTTCACGATTTCGTCGCAGAGCTCGAATTTATTAATCAACATGGCGGCGTTCACAAAATGCGGTTTTAAGGTCAGCGGCATTATTGAAGTAAAATCAATTTATCAAGACTGGTACACTAAAGAATTTCCGATTATCCCGGCGGTACTTCTTTAAGATATAACAAAAAATTTTTGTGTTTATTATTTCTATCTAAATATTAGAAATCAAAATAATAATATAGTTATATAATAAATTTATTTAATATAATATTATCAAATGCAAATGTAGTGTCATGAATTATAAAGAAACAAGCAATCATAGTAGAAATAGAGTAGAAATGAACAACATTACCCGCCGTAAAGCAGCCAAACTCGCAGCAGAGTTTTTCGGAACTGGAAATTATCACAACACAGCAGCACGCAATGACTACATGACTTGGAGCGCATGGGACTCACAGGGACGCGAATGGAAATTTCAGCGCGATGTAAGCATTGCAGGTAACGACTCGGAAAAATGCGAACTTGTTACTCCGATACTTCACTACGAAGACATCGAGAGACTGCAAAATTTATTAAGAGTTTTACGCAAGGCAGGAGCTATGAGTTCACCATCAAGAGGATTTTGACGGCGTAGAAGTTTATGCTATCGATGATGGTCAAGAGATAGATTATAATATTCCTGAAGGACAAACCGTCATTCTGGAGAAGGGAACGTTTAAGAATGACAAGTAAATATTATATTGCGTATGGCAGTAATCTTTCAGTCGAGCAAATGGAAAAGAGAACCCCTGACGCTGTAATTGTAGGGACTGGAATTTTACACGGCTGGCGGTTATTGTTTCGGCAGTTTGCGACGATTCAAGAAAATGAAAATTTTGATACGCCGGTGCTTGTCTGGAAGATTTCTGCGCAAGATGAGAAAAATTTAGACAGGTATGAGGGATTTCCGCGCTTTTACCGAAAGAAAAATTTGATAGTTCATGTCAAGTCTCTTGATGGTGAAGATTTAGGCGAATTGACTGCTATGGTTTATATAATGACTTCTAGGGCTGTGAATTCTCGATTTGCAAATCCCCTGCCAAGCGATTATTATTACTTTGTTTTGTTTGATAGGCGGTCTCAGTAATATTGAGTCCGTTTTCTTATTCCAGCCCGTCAAGATAATCTGCCCCCATTGCATTAACTTTATTCACTCGTTCATGTATTCTGCGTGATTGTATGCGCCCCGCACTGAATTATTCTCAACGTGTGCCAGCTGTCGTTCGATTACATCGCGATTGATTCCATTTTCGTTTGCTATTGTCGAAAACATTGCACGAAATCCGTGAGGGGTTATTTACTCGTTCGTGTAGCCTATAGTCCTTAGTGAGACTCTGACTCCATTTTCTGACATGCAGTGTAGATTATCTCTAGGCGACGGGAATATCCAGCGGCTTTTACCGGTGATCGGGCGCAACTCGTTCAAGATAGATTTTACTTGCAAAGATAACGGGACAATATGGCGACGCTTCATCTTCATTTTTTCTGGCGGAATATCCCATGTATCTTCGTGAATTTCTGACCATTCAGCACTGCGAATTTCACCGGGACGCGCTGCCGTATACACAGAAAATAACATTGCGCAACGCATGACTGTGTAAGGATATGCTTTTATTGCTTTCATCAAAATTGCAATTTCTGCCGGATTCGTTATTGTTGCATAGTGTTTATTGCGTCGCGGTTTGAGTGCACCTAGCAACGCTGAAGAAGGATCGGAATCTGTCCAACCTGCCGCTATTGCAAAACGGAAAATTTGCCCTATCACTGTTTTAACTCGCCTAGCTGTCTCGTCATGGCCGGTATCCTCAATTTGTCGGCATAACTGCAAAATATTCCCTGAAGTTATTTCTTTGAGCGGCCAGTTTCCTAATACAGGTAATATATACTTGTTAAGGCGAAATTAATAGTCTTCACGTAACTTTCTGCTTTGTCCTTCATGCGCACATTGAGCCATTCATTTGCGATTTCTGAAAATAATTGCGGAGCTTGGACTGTTTT
>JAFSXS010000025.1 GCA_017443945.1 Synergistaceae bacterium | reverse complement strand
TTGCTGCCGTAGCTTTGACGGTGCTGATTTCAGTTGCGGTGCGCTGTGTTAAGGCTTTAAGACCTTCCAGTGTTACAAAAGTGTTTACGTTATAATCGGGCATGATAGCCCACCTCCATAAAATAAAATATTTATCCTAAAACGAAATTTTTCGCATTAGAATCGTGAGTTAGTGCGATAAAGCCTCGTCAAAGGTTTCATCAATCATTTGTTGAACTTGTGAAGTAGTTGCGGTGTAGTCTTCGGGATTTACGGGTTCAATTGCGTTTTCGTCCTGTGATAAATCGCCGTCTGCGTCGCGGTAAAGCCCGAGTCCCTTAAGTGCCTTTGTGCGCTGCTCTAGTTCTGTGAATCTCTGTTCTATTTCTGTCTCGCGTGTGTTCCAGGTTTTGACTGCATTTTGAATCAGTAGTGCTAAATCGGCCTGTAAAACCTCACCTGCGCGCTGAATGATTGCATATTCTTTATTAGTTGCATTTTCGCCGGGGTATTGCTTAACGAGTGCCAGACTTTCACTGCCTGTAACCTCTGCAATTTCAAACGGTGTATCATCAATCACGAAAATATCGCCGTTTTTTATCCCCGCAATGAGCCAGCCTGTATTAATTCCGGTTACGACGGTTGACCCGTGCTGAACGGTAACAGTTCCGGCCTTGTGCCATGAATAATTTGTCATGCTTGCTGCCTCCTTTTATTTAATTTGACCAAGCGAATCAATCATGCTTGCCTGCGCTAATTTATTTATTTGATCCTGTAAAAATTTTTCGCGTTCTCTGACATACTTCAAAATTTCGTCAGTCCGTTCGTTTAATTGCCTGTGAGTTACAGCGAGCGGGTTATCAGAGAAAATCGCCGTTACATTTTTTGCCTGATCTACGATTACTGTTAAGTCAAAACGGTAATAAACAGCGTCTGGGCCGTCTTGACCGGGCATATAGTCAGCTGTATCGCCTGAATTGCTGTAGCCGTACAAAAGCTCTTCGCCTGTGTCGGGGTCTTCAGCGAATAATCCTATTTCCCGAAAGAAGAAGCCTGCTTCCATTTCTTTATTTGTCATGACGACCGTGATTTTTGCAGTGCCTATGTGCGGCGGAATTGACATCTCTGCAATTTCCATTTCTCTATGCGGTTGAACGAGTCGGGTTAATTCTCGAACGTTTTGATCTTCAGGCAAATAACCGTCTCCGGCCCATGCAGTTGTGAATTTTAGCGGCTTTCCTGTGAGTGCTTTTGCGAGAATATTACGCCCTGCGTTTGTTAATTCCATGCCGTTAAATTGTGCCATTTTCTCACCTCCTAAAAAGTTTTATGCTGCCATTTGTATTTGCATGTATATCCCTTGAGAGATTGTGCAGCCCGTTGAAATGCTGCCGGAAAAATTATTTTCTGCTCTCTTCATGCCGATTTGATGAAAAATTCCGTGTGCCGCTGTAGTGCCCGTTACAAGATTGCAGTTAGCTTGACTCCCTCGGGATTGATTTATTGCTATGTCATGCTGCAAATTGTGAAAAATTGCCGTGCCTGCTGCGATTTCAAGTTTTGCGCTCGTTGAAGTCTCTTGTTTTGCGCTTATGTCGTGATAATTGCCCTGAATGACTCCCGCGCCGAATCTCACGCCTAAATCTGACTCGCTTTTAGTTTGCTGATTAAAAGCTATTTCATGCCGTAAGTTGTGAAAAATTGCCGTGCCTGCTGCGATATTCAAGTCTGACGCGCTTTGAGTGCCTTGTACGATCGCAATATCGTGATGAGTCCCCTG
Organism: Synergistaceae bacterium; assembly: GCA_017443945.1. Classification (NCBI taxonomy): domain Bacteria; kingdom Thermotogati; phylum Synergistota; class Synergistia; order Synergistales; family Synergistaceae; species Synergistaceae bacterium. The sequence goes on along the minus strand of JAFSXS010000025.1, from coordinate 3,041 downwards.
CGCCGTAAGAGTTCCAATTTTAATATCAAGCTCTGACTCTGCGTCCATATGAACAAAGAGTCTCGACATCCACGAACGAGCGGCCTTGCTTTCCTGAATTGCCCGGCGTATTGTCTGAGTCGGTTTTGTCCAGTCGACACGCTCCCAGAAATCAGACGTTAATTTTGCGTCAATCACGAACGTATAAGGCTGTGCTCCTTCTTCCTGCAAGTCATACCACGCCGTAAATTTTCCTTCAACGCCTAGTATGTCGAGAGCCTGCAGTATTGCGCCGCTTGTGCCTTTTTTGCGGTGCCATGATATGGACTTCAAGACCATAGCGCGTTTTGCTTCGAGACTGTGTGCGAGTTCGTAAAAATCTACGTGCCATTGCCATGCGAGTAAATCAAGCACTGACTCGGGAAGTTCATTTATTCGCGAAATAATAAACGCCTCCCGTGTTGCCTGAGAGACGCTTAATAATTCCGGATCGAGTGCTGTTATTATGTGCTGAACGTTTTTATCGTTTGTTATTGACGGCGGAGCAATGTCCATCAATGAGAGATTCTCAATTAATTTAGCCATCCTCAAGTCCTCCCAGAATCAAATTTTTTGTTGTCATAATTGCGACCTGATACTCTGCCAACACTTGAAAATCTGGTGAAATAATTTCCGTGCGTTTAGCTCCTGCTGCTATCATTCTGTGATTTAATTCTGAAGGATTCAAGTCGCGCCCTAATTTTGATTTCTGCCAGATCACTCAGTTATTTACGGCGGTCTCGACTGCGTTTTGAATCTGCACAGCTTGAGTCGCCCGTTTTCTGTCGATCCAGTATTTAACGTTGAGCTCGAAATTTACGGCTTCGGGCGATAGAACGTGAACAAAATCTGTGTCCGGCCGTTTGTCTTCGTCATTGCAGACATCAAATACAGCGTCAAGAATTTCCTGTGTCGGCAAATCTCCATTTACCATTAACGGGTAAATATTCACGTTGCCCGGTTCTGTTTCCGGAGGGCCGATAACTGCAACGTCAATAATATTCTGATGAGCTGATCTCGCGTAAAATTCATATGCACCCGTCGGACCTGCCACAGAAAAACTTTCAGGCGCAATCTGTATTCGTTCTCTAAAATTTTCGTCTGACTCTGTATCGCTTCCGCCGTAAGATTCGTCAAGATTTTCTACTTTCATTTCATACGGGAACACGTCAACTAGCCTGCGAATCTGCCCTGCAAGAAAATAATTCCCCTGCGCGCCCGGCTCCGTACATTCTGCTGTAACTGTAATTTCCTGTTCGCCTGCTGGGATTTCTACCGCTTCAGTCGTCGCAAATAAAATATTTCCGCTGTTATCAGGTGATGCCCTTGTGCCTTCAGGAATTATAACGGCCTCGTCTTGAATGTCCGACAACATGAATTTTAGCGCGGTCATAGCCTTTGACGCTTCAAGCCGTGTAACTCCGAGCAAAGCCCCTATATGGTCAAGATAATCGCCGTCTGCATAAGCCAGCAAATTTTGTTTTGCCGCGTAATCTATCATACTTCTTTGATGAATTATTATGAGTGTTATGCTCTCAAGAAATAATCTGACGGGGTCGCCCTTTGCCAGTGTTCGGCCTGCTAATTGTTCATAAAGCGTGATGATGTCGCTTTCTATTTCGTCTGCTGCCTTGTCTGCAAAAACTATATCAGCGAGTCCCGGAAATAAATCACTCTTCATTTTTTATCAATATCCTCACTTTCACGGATAAACGGCCGTCTAAATCGCCCTCAAAGCTGACTCGTTTGACTTTACATCGAGGCTCATATTTGCGTATTGCTGCGATAATTTCTGCTTGAATTTCCGCCATTGCCTTAGGTGTCGGCCTGTCGACGATTGCGGCATTAACCCCGAACATTCTATCCATAGGGACGCTGTATTTAGGAGTCGCGCAGATAGTCCGTACGTTTTGAACAATTTCCGAGACTGTATCAGCCGGAGCAAAATTTATTTCTGTGTTATCAGTTGTGATGATGTCAACTTCCATAAGTATCAACCTCGATATATTCGCGCATTTTCAGCGAGACTTGTATGGCGGTGAAGGCTCCTTTGTTGTCGATTATCTCAAAATTTTCGTCGAGACCTTCAAGCACCCATAAACCCTCGCCTTGAGGTTCGCCGTCGAGAATAAACGGTACGGCCTTATGGTTATTCAGGTGATCGCGCAGAATTTCGATTTCTTTTTCCGGATTAATTCCGAGTCCTGCATCCAGTCTAATATTCATGCTTGCACTTGCCGGAGATAAGCCGGTGAACTCGAGCAGACCTTTTCTGCCGTGTATGGCGTGTTCGAAATATTTTGCGCTGCGTTGTATCTGGAAGTCTCGGAATGTGCGTACTTTTTTGTCAGACACCTCAAATACGACCTCGCCGAACGAACCTATCATAATTTATCCTCCTGCAAATACGTTGCCTGATCCAGTCGCAACAGTTGACCCGCACGCAACCGGATCGCCGATTCTTCCTGCCTGTTTGCCGTTGATGAATACGCTTGAACTTCCGGACTTCAGCACACTGTCATGACATCCATGCGGAACTCCCGGATGTGTACAGCAGTGAGTCTGCCAAGCGTCGCCCTGCCTGTGCCACGGTAGGCCGTTAACAAATACATTCGGTGAACCTTCAGAATTTGGTCTTGACGGCCAGCATTCATGACCTGTGCAAATATCAGTTAATCTCGCTGCTGGTGGCATTGTCGCTCTTCCTTTCCCGTAAAAATCTTAGTGTGTAGTCAAGCCATTGATTCAGCACATAAAAAGTGTAATCGTGCTGTTGTCGTATCAATTTATAAATATGAAAATTTATCGCGAGAATTACGAGAATTACCGCCGCGAATATCAGTAATAAATAATCATGCATGAAAAATTTTCTCCTTGCTGTAAAAATAAAATCTCCGCCCGAATGCCGCTAACCCATAACACATTACAGAACCGGTTTTTTCTTCCTTTCTGTGATAAATTTTTTCTTTGCGGCTTAGATATTCCGACGGAGTAATTTTGTATTAGTCGGTAATTTCAGGCTT
>JAFSXS010000024.1 GCA_017443945.1 Synergistaceae bacterium | reverse complement strand
TTATCACAGGAATTAGACTCGATGCCGGTTTAAGTGCTGGACTCTCCGTAAAATTTCCTTCGTAGGCGGGACGCTCTATTTGACATGTTGACGGCATGTATAACTCGATTCTTGCGTCGCTTGCTGAACTCTCACTAATTGCGCGTAAAACTTCATTGCGGGATAAAATATTTCCGTCAGAGTTTAGGGTCAAGTCCGATAAAATTTTTCGTGTGTTACGATTTCCGCCGGTAATTTTTGCGACACTTCCGAGCTTGAAAGAATTTCCCGCACTGTAAAATTTTGCTGGAATCTCGATTCTAATAGTTTGTGCTGCATGAGCTTGACTCACCGCAAAAAAAACGAGGAGCGCAATAATCATACACTCCCCTAATAAAAATTTTTTGTTCATGATTTAACGCTTGAGACCGTTTGCGATTCTCAATAAATCGTCAGCTGTCTGAATGCCCTTAGAATTTGCTTCATAAGCTCGCTGGGCTACAATCATTTCGACCATTTCTTCAACGACTTGAACATTTGACATTTCTATAACGTTTTGTCTAACTTGCGGCATTCCATCTTCACCGGGGTTACCTACGATGGGTTCTCCGCTTGCGTCAGTCTGAACAAAGAGTCTATCACCTACAGCGCGTAAACCTGCTGGATTAACGAATCTTGCGAGCTGAATCTGCCCTAACTCCTGCAAAGCTGTATCACCGTCAACTCTGACACTTACGACACCAGTAGGCGATAATTGAATCTCCATTGCGTTATTTGGAATCGTGATAGCAGGCTCTAATAATAAACCGTCCTCATTTACGATTTGTCCCTCGTTGTCGATCTGCCATGACCCCCCGCGAGTATATGCGATAGTGCCGTTTGTCGTCGTAACCTGAAAAAATGCGTTGTCGTCAACAATTGCCCAATCAAGAGGCCCGTCTGTGATCTGAAAATTTCCCTGCACCATAAAACTTGGAGTCGCTGTAACTCTTGTACCGAGTCCGACCTGCACTCCCGTAGGAACAACTGAATTTGGCTCAACTGGTGCGCCGGGTTCTCTGTTAATTTGATACATTAAGTCCTCAAAATCTGCGCGGCGTTTCTTGTAACCTTGTGTATTAACGTTTGCTAAGTTATGTGTTACTACGTCTAAATGAGTCTGCTGTGCAATCATTCCTGACGCACTTGTCCATAATGAACGTAACATTTTTTATGCTCCCCCTTTTTATCCTCTGCTGTAAGATGTAATTAACCTTTGAGTCTGCTCATCGTGAGTCATTAAAGCCTTTGACGCGCCTTCATAAGCCCGCTGAGCTTCAATCATTCTGACCATTTCTGTAACAACTTCGACATTTGACATTTCGAGAGTACCGCCCCAAATTTTTATATTTTCAACGGGTAAAGCCTCGCCGGATTGTTCAGTAGGAGTTAATAAATTTCTTGCCTCATGATGCAAATATGTAGGATTGTCGAAATTGAACACATTTACTCGCCCGACAACTGCATTATCAGCAATGACTCGCCCGTCGCGCATAACTTGAATCCTTGAAGCGTTTGCAGGAACTGTGAGTTCTCCGCCCTCGCCTTGTAAAGTCATCCCATTAGGAGTAACTATCGAGCCGGCATTATTGAGCGTGAAATTTCCCGAACGTGTGTAAAAAGTATTTCCGTTACTGTCAGCTACAGCAAAGAATCCGGGGCCGTCAATTGTCATATCAAGCGGATTTTCTGAAGTCTTGACAACTCCGGGGGCTGTGTCCATTACATCTTCTGAAAAAATTTGAGCAAGTGCCATCGTGCCTATAACCTGACGGCCTTTGAACGGCATATCAGCAGGGAACATCGTAGCAATTTTTGTATGTGCGTCTTCTGAAACCTTTTCGATTCTGTCCATAACTGCGGAAAAATCTGCATTTGCGCTGACTCTGCGTTTATAGCCGGGTGTGTCGACGTTCGCTAAATTATTTGTAAAGACATCTAAATTTGTTTCCTGAACGAGCATTGCCGACGCTGCCTCGTATAATCCTCTATGCATAAAAGATTCCCCCTCCCCTTTTTTGATTTAACTGCGTAATTTTCCGCTTTTCTTCAAGTTTATTAACATGTTGCTCCGGCCTGTCTCTCTTAACTTGTCCATTTCTGCGAGTGCCTTACCTGTTCCGAGTGCAACACTTTCCATAGGATTCTCTGCGGTAAAGCAATTTATGCCAGTCTGCTGTGCTACTAATTCAGGAAGACCGCGCAATAAAGCACCTCCGCCCGTTAAGACAATGCCTCTGTCTATTATGTCGGCTGATAATTCCGGCGGTGTTAGCTCTAAAATATTTCTTATTCCGTCAACTAAAGACTGAATCATTTCGCCCAGTGCCATATTTATAGCTGAGCTTGTAACTTCAATTTGACGCGGAAGTCCCTGCACTAAGTCGCGGCCTTTGACTACCATTTTCATATCATGTTCGAGGGGCATACAGGTGCCGATCATAATCTTTAAATTTTCTGCTGTCTGGTCGCCTATTGCCAAATTGTATTGACGGCGCAAATAACGCATGATACTTTCATCAAATTTATCACCGCCGATTCGCAGAGATTTCGAGACAACTACTCCACCTAATGAAATAACTGCAATATCTGTAGTGCCTCCGCCGATGTCAACTATCATTTTTCCGCGCGCTTCTTCTACGTCGAGATTTGCCCCGATAGCTGCTGCCATTGGTTCCTCGATTAAATACGCTTCTTTTGCGCCGACCTCTAAAGCTGCCTCGATGACCGCGCGCCTTTCAACGTCTGTAGCTCCTGAAGGTACGCAGATCATAACGCGATTTCTAAAAAATTTTTTCGTCCCCTTTGTAACGCGCCTCATGAAGTGCTGCAACATTGCTTCTGTCATGTCATAATTTGCGATTACTCCGTCTCTTAGGGGTCTAACTGATGTTATGCTGCCGGGAGTTCGCCCGACCATGCTTTTAGCTTCATAGCCTACTGCAAGAATATCGCCTGTGTCTTGATCTATTGCAACAACTGAAGGCTCGCGGAGAACGACTCCGTGATTCTTCTCGTAAATTAAAACTGTCGCTGTTCCTAAGTCTATACCAATATCAGTGCCGAACAAATTTGCGCACCTCCGATAATATTAAAGCAAGTGCAAAGACTCCGAATCCCGAATTACAGCCGCTGCTTGAAGATTCATTGCGTGAAGGTTCTTTGCTGCCGTCCTTCCATATTGATGACTCGGAATTTAATTCGCACGTTCCGACAATATCTACGTCAAAATAGCCCTTAATTGTTACATTGCCTGACTCTGTGCTTGTAAAAGTTAATTGATAAGTCAATCCGTCATAAGTAACAGCAGGGAGCTTGAAAGGGTTATTATTTGTCGGTCTCATTTCAGGAAGTAAAACGGGAATCCTTATACCATTAGGCAAATTTTCTTTCCATGCGTGGATGCCGAGTTCTGTTGCTTCGAGTTCTAAAGAAATTTGATAGCCGGTTAGAGCTTTCATATCGCTGTCGAGTAATTCATTTGACAAGTTTGTAATTGTTTCATCGCCGCTGATTAATTCTTGAATATCTCTGCTTATTTCTCTAAGAGTCTGAGTCGTAAGAGTCATTCTTCCTGTGAGCTCAAGACTTGAACGCACAAAACTTTTTTCGACAAAGCCTTCACCGTGAATATGCCAGACTCCCGAAATATCATAATCTGACGCATTTAAGGCCGTGCACGTGAATAGAGTCAGCAAGCAAGCACATAAAAATTTTCTCATGACGTAAATTCTCCTTCTGTTCTGATTTTATTTATCATTCCGGCGAAATAACCTGCTCCGAATCCGTTATCTATATTTACTACAGAAACGCCCGACGCGCAAGAATTTAACATAGCAAGCAAAGCAGAGACTCCGCCAAATGACGCGCCATAGCCCACACTTGTTGGAACTGCAATAACGGGACAATCTGCGAGACCTCCGAGAACACTTGCTAAAGCTCCTTCCATGCCTGCGACGGCGATTATTACACTTGCGCTCATAATTTCGTCAATGTGAGATAAAACGCGATGTAAACCAGCGACTCCAACGTCATAGAGTCGTGATACGCGGTTTCCGAGTACTTCTGCTGTGAGTGCGGCTTCTTCTGCGACGGGAATATCACTTGTTCCGCCAGTTGCGACGATTATAAAATTTTTGCTGGTAACTTCGGGGATTTTGCCGTAAATTCCTGCTTTAGCGTCTGCATGATATTCGATTTCACAGCCCATTTGCTTTAATTCATCTGCTGACTCTTGTGATAAGCGGGTGATTAGTATAGCCTTCTGATTATTTGCGCTCATGACGTTAATAATTGCTGCGATTTGTTCGGGAGTTTTTCCTGCGCCGTAAATAACTTCTGAAGCTCCCTGACGTAATTTTCTGTGCAGGTCGACTTTTGCAAATCCGATGTCCTCAAACGGTTTTGTCTTGAGCATCAGATAAGCATCATCAACAGAAATTTTATTATCGCGGAGTTCTTGAAGAATTTGCTTAATGTCGTTCAATTAAATTTTTCACCTCGTAAAGCAAATAATATCACAGACTTACATTTAATTAATACACCGGCCCGAAAAAAGTTTCATTATTATTAACTCGTTCATTGTAGAATATAACTTGTCTGACTATTGCTATTGAAGGCCCGCGCTTTAATTTTTCCTTCATTTCCTGCACGCATTCGGGTTTGCCTTGAAAAACTACTTCGACTCGTCCGTCCGGTAAATTTTCAACTGTGCCGGTTAATCCGAGTCTCTCTGCATGTTCGCACGCCCAATAACGAAACCCAACATGCTGGACTCTGCCGCTGATTAATGCCCGGATTCTAACGAAATTGCTTGTATCGTCATAATTCATTTATTTATTCACTCCATACGCCTGAAATTATTAGCTGCTTATAAACTTTTTCCGGCCAATTTTTATTACTTGCTGGCGAGGCTGGACTCGGGTGCAAAATTTTTGTGATTGTGAGATTTAAATTTTTCAGGGACTCGCTAGCTCTTGACTCTGCAAAATTTCCGATTCCTATTACGAATTTCGGCGCAAGAATCTTTATTACGTCTCTAAGGCATGAATCGCACAATAAATATAATTTTTCACTGTCAGACTTGATTAACTTGTCGGGAGTTAAATTTCTTTCTGCGATAAATAATAACGGGCAGTAATTCAACACAAAGCAGTCATCAAAGAATTTTTCTGACGTTCCATAATGCGATTTAAATAAATTCCAGAGTCTATGGCCGCTGACTTCACTTCTTGGGCAGTCAAGACCCTTCACCGGATAATTTG
>JAFSXS010000023.1 GCA_017443945.1 Synergistaceae bacterium | reverse complement strand
TCCCACCCACCCACCCCGCTCGGCGGCAAAAAACAAAACACTCAATCATATATCACCCTTAAATAATGTATAATAACCGTCAAAATCAAGAATAAAAGAGGTTTACTCACATGAACGCATTTGAGACGCTCAAGCAGCGCGGTTATTTTGAATGGTGTACGAACGAAGAAAGACTCTCGCAGGTCATGAACGAAGAAATGATTACTGCTTATGTAGGCTTTGACCCTACTGCTGACAGCTTACACGTCGGACACTTGATTCCGTTAATGGCTCTCGGCTGGCTTCAGAGACTCGGACATCGTCCCATCGCACTGGCAGGCGGCGGAACAGGTTTAATCGGCGATCCCTCCGGAAAAAGCAAAGAACGAAATTTAATCACTCTTGAGGCAGTACAACATAATATCGAAGGTGTTAAATCACAGCTGAAAAAATTTCTTGACTTCGACTGCGGGAAAAATTCAGCTCTACTACTAAATAATTATGACTGGCTCAGCAAAATAACTTTCCTTGAAGTACTGCACGACGTTGGAAAATTTTTCTCGATAAATAATTTAATCGCTCGCGAATACATTAAATCACGCCTCGAAGACCCCGAAAAAGGTATCTCATACACTGAATTTTCATATGTGTTACTGCAGGCTATGGACTTCAAATATCTGAATGAACACTATAACTGCCGTCTTCAAATGGGCGGGAACGATCAGCAAGGTAATTTATTAGCAGGTTCTGACTACATACGGCGCACAAGCGGTGCAGAAGTTTTCGGGTTGACTCAGCCGTTATTATTGACAAGCTCAGGAACTAAATTCGGAAAAACAGAGGCCGGAGCAGTCTGGCTCGACGCAAATAAAACAAGTCCCTACAAATTTTATCAATTCTGGTTCAACACTGATGATAGAGACGTAGCAAAATTGTTGAAGCTCTATACTTTCATGCCGCTTGAAGAAATAGACTCATTAATCGCCGAACACAATAAGCAGCCCGAAAAAAGACTCGCGCAGAAAAAATTAGCCTTCGAGGTAACCGCAACAGTTCACGGCCAAGAGACCGCAAAAAGTGTTGTGAATGTCAGCGAAATTTTATTTAATCCTTCAATAGACTTTGCTAATGTCAGTGAAGAAACTTGCGAGATTCTAAAACAGGAAGTCCCATACAAGAAAATTGACTCTCTTGAATTTCCCGCAGGTGTAGTAAATATAATTTCGTCCTCCGGAGCATGTGAGAGCAACGGCGAAGCAAAACGCGCAATACGTCAGGGCGGAGTCTCAATCAACGGCGAAAAAATTTTCGACGAGAAAGCAGAAATCAACAAAGACTCACTCATCAACGGAAAATATTTATTTGTCAGAGTCGGCCGCAAAAAATTCAACATGGCCGAATTTGCATAAAATGTTCACTTGTAATTGGTATATAGCAAGCTCGGTTAATCCCGTTTTCGCGCAAGTAATAAAGGATATGGCCGCAGCTCTGAAAAGTTATTCGCGTGATATAGATCTGCACATAATCGACGCAAGAGACTCAAGTTATCGGGCAGGTTTCGAGAGATTCATAAACGTTTTCGCCCATAAAAATATTTGGCACTTGTTCGGGGTTGCGCCGTTCTGGTGGAAAATTGTACGATTGCATTCTCGGACTGTGCATACTTTATTAGATAAAACCTGCTGGGCCGGTTATCCGACTCGTTTATTCACAGAAGGCACACTCAACGGCGAAGGAGTAATTTATCCCGTTTTTGATTCGCTAGTTACTCAGAGTCAAAGCACAGAAGCCCATAAAGCTGTATTCATTTACGGAAAAAGTAATTTTGCACTTCCTGAAGGCGATTACGAAATTTTTGACATATCACAAAAAGTTTTGCGGCCTGAGGCTTTGAGCGGAGTCTATATCGCAAATGACATCGGACCGCGTGAAGCAATGAGAGCAGGACTCCTAACAATGCGCGGAACTGCTGTAGCGTCGAAAAAATCCGGCTGGCTTGATGAAATTCTCGGCCCCGACGGTTATTTTATGATTGACGATAACACCGACATGAATCGCATAATAAAATTTGGTCTTGGCGAAAAAGGCCGTCATATGGCAATGGCAGCTAGACATTTTCTCAAGTCAAGACGTTCACACGAAAGGTGCGCGGACTCAATCATGACTCTTTACAGAAAGATTAACGCACAATGAAAGCAGCAGTAAAAGCTATAAAATTTTTCGAGAGATTTTCAAATACGGGCATCAGAGGCAGAATAACAGAAAAATTTTTTTCCGGACTCCTGAAGCTCATTCACCCGCGCGCAAAACTTGTTGACGAAAATTTGAAAATTGCTTATCCCGACAGTAACGAGAAATGGCGCAGTGAGATTCGCAAAAAAGTTTATGAAAATCTTGCGTGGACTCTGACGGAGACTCTTGTAATGCAGCGTGATCATAAACAAGTGTTTAACTGGGTAAAAAAGGTTCACGGCCTCGAAATTGTTAATGATTTATTAGACCGCAAAAAAGGCGCTATTTTCTTGACTGCACATTTTAATAATTGGGAGCTGCTCGGAAGTTTCACCGCTCAGAATGCAATCAATCACGGCGGAAAATTGCACGTCTTATATACTCCTATGCATGATAAAGACATAAATAATTACGTTCTTGACATGAGGACTCGCGGCGGAATGTTCATGATCGAGAAAGATACTTCAGTTATGAGACTCGTACGCATGTTGAAAAACGGCGCACACGTTGCAGCACTCAACGATGTATCAGGCACAGGGAAAATGATAGCTCCATTTTTAGGCCGCGACGCAACAAATATGTCAGGAGTCGCAGTTATGTCAATGTTGTCTGGAGTTCCTGTTATTCCTGCGTGCAGTTATAGAATCGCACCTTTTGAGCATGAAGTCGAATTTTCTGAGCCCGTAATAATGCCCGATTCGAGTCTTAATCATGAAGAGAGATTAAAACTTTCTGTAATTGCCTGTAATAATGCACTGGAAAAATTTATACGCAAGAGGCCGGATTTATGGTTCTGGCTTCATAATAGATGGAGAGATTAATTTATGCTGTTGACGAAAGATTTTGTATTTGATGCCGCACATAACTTGATAAATTATCACGGTAAATGCGAGAAACTTCACGGACATACTTATAAATTACGCGTAGTTCTTGAAGGTCAGCCCGACTCAGAAGGCATGATTATGGATTTCGCAGAATTGTCGAGTCTGGTGAAGCAAAAAATTATTTCGCGTTTAGACCATGCATACTTGAACGAAATTATTTCACAGCCAAGCGCAGAAAATATCGCCTTATGGGTATGGGATGAGCTTGAAAAATTTTTAACGCGCGAAAATTGCAAGTTGTACGAGATTCATATTTGGGAGACTGCTAACAGCCGGGTGATTGTGCGGAAGGATGATTTACAATGCCGGAAATAACGAGATTTTACGGAATAATTATAAAAATGTTTCTCCCATCAAGCAAAAATTATGATTGTTCCCCTAACTTTTTCGCGCTGTATGATGAGAACATCGAAAATTTTGATATTAATACACTTGATATAAATTATGGAGATTTGCCGCCGCGAGCTGTTTCTATCGTTAAAGAATGGGCAGCACTTCATCAGAGCGAATTATTAGAAATGTGGAATACGCAAAATATTCACAAATTACAGCCTTTGAGGTGATTAATAATGATATTTCACAGGGTAAAGAATATAACGCCGATTCCTGATAAAATTTTGTTCGCAGAATTTCAGGACGGTTCAGCAAAAAAATATGATGTCAAGCCGTTGATGCAAAAAATTCCTGTCTTCCAAATGCTTAATTACATAAATGGACTCTTTGAACAGGTTAGAGTCGATTCGGGCGGTTATGGCGTTATATGGAATGATAAATTAGATTTAGATTGCAACGAGTTATATTACAATGGCAAATAATAAAATTATGCGCGACGTACAGCAGGAAAAAGACTCGCGAAATATTCAAATTGACCGGGTCGGCATTAAAGGTGTCAGCTATCCCGTTATCTTAATGGACAAGGACAACAAGACTCAGAATACTATTGCAGAAATTTCTATGAGTGTAATGCTGCCTCAAGAATATCGCGGGACTCACATGAGCAGATTCATAGAGACGTTAGAAGAATATCGCGGCCGGGTCTCCCCCTCAAATCTTGACGCATTCACAAAGAGACTCTGCGAAAAATTGAACGCCTCAGAGAGTCACGTCAGCTTCAAATTTCCGTACTATTTCAGGAAAAAAGCTCCCGTTTCAGGCATAGAAAGCTATTCAAAATGTGATGTAGTTCTTCAAGCTATACACGAGGACGGCAAAAATTTTGATATGATAATCGGACTCGCTTTGAAGGTTCAGACTCTCTGCCCGTGTTCGAAAGAAATTTCAGACTTCGGCGCACATAATCAACGCGCATTAGTAACGTTAAATGTCAGGTGTTCCGGTCTCGTATGGTTTGAAGAATTAATTGCGATGATCGAGTCAGCTGCGTCGGCTCCGTTGTTCACACTTTTAAAACGCGAGGACGAAAAATTTATCACTGAGTTATCCTACAGCCGGCCGAGATTCGTAGAAGACATTTTGCGCGAACTTGCATTGACTCTCGATAATGAGAATAGAATTTTATGGTACAGCGTGAACGTTACAAGCTATGAAAGCATTCACGACCACAACGCATTTGCAGAAATTGAGCGCGATAAACGTAAATGAGCAGACGAAAACGCAAACAAATAGCAAGATTGATTCAAAGGCTCGTTAATTACTCGATACTAATAATTATTGTTGTGTTCGGTTATAAGATGTATAGATTCTGGTACGAGGCTTATAATGTCTCACACTTTCAATTTATCGAGGCAAAGTCAGCAAGCTACACAGAAGAACAACCGCTTGAAGGCATATTATTATGGGACGAGCAATTAATTTACGCGCCTAAACAGGGACTCTTGACATATCCGACTCCTCGTTCGCATTTAGTCGCAAAAGGTGAATTACTTGCAGCTCTCGACGGTTCAGCAGTGCGCGCGCCTTATCCAGCATATTTTTATCCAGGACTCGACGGCCAAGAAGGAAGCTGGGTTTATTCGCGTTTATGGCCTGATTTCGAGCCTTTCCCGGAATTTAACAGCGCAGAATTAATCGAAAACGGGACTCTTTTACGACGAGGCGACCCAATCGGAAAATTAATCCCTCAACCGCAAATTTTAAGATGTATCGCATATCTTGACTCGACTCCTTCACTAGTTAAGGCACTAAGCAGCGAAAATAAGCGCATACGAATCAAAACCGAGTTTGAAGGCAAAGAACGTAAAGCAGAAGTCGTCGCAGTAAAATCTCAGGGTCAAAAATTGAAAGTTTATTTGCGTCTTCCGTTTTTCCCGCCTGAAGCAGTCAAAAGCCGTAAATTTGCAGCTGCCGTCGTTACTGATGTTCAAAACGGTGTAATGATTCCTGATACAGCTGTAATAACGCGAGAGGGCAAAAATTTTGTATTCATCGTCAAAGGCAACACACCCGAACCGCAGATCGTTGAAGGTTTCCCGGCCGACGAGAGAAATTTTTTCATCGAAAAAGGTGTAGAGCCCGGAAATAAATTAATTCTCAACGCAAACAGCATAAAAGATGATGAAAATCTTAGAATATGGTGATAACTAATCATGAACGCATTAGAAATCTTTGAGCGAATCAATAATGCCCGTGATAAAGCAAATCGAACGGACAAAATTTATTTCACAGCAGTAAGCAAAACACGCACGATTCAAGAGATGCAGGAAGTAGAAAAATTTTCGTGCATTGATTTTTTCGGGGAGAATCGAGTCCAAGAAGCAGCGCAGAAAAACTCTCTCTACGGACAAAAGCGAATCCCTTGGCGGTTAATAGGTCATCTTCAAGCAAATAAAGCACGCAAGGCCATAGAAATTTTTGATTATATTGACTCAGTTGACTCGGTAGAAATTGCAGCAAGAATTAACAGAGTCGCCGCTGAATCTGAACGCACTATAAAAATTTTAATCGAGGTCAATACTTCAGGCGAGCAGAGCAAAACAGGAATCAGCCCCGAAAAATTTGCGAGTTTATGTGATTCTGTCATGCTCATGAAAAATTTAGCTCTCGAAGGCTTAATGACTGTCGGCCCGATTACAGATAATGAACGCGAAATAAGATCTGCATTTGCTAATTTGCGTGAACTTTGCGAGCGTGCGAGAATTTCTACGGGACTTGCTATGCCGGTTTTATCTATGGGAATGAGTGAAGATTTTGAGTCTGCAATATTAGAAGGCTCTACAATGGTGCGAATCGGTACGCTTTTATTTGGTGCGAGAAATTATGCGTGAAAATTTATGCGTTACAAAAAATTTTTTCTCCGTGAGTCTTTGCGCGCTCATGAACGAAATTAATTTTTTGTAGTTGCAAATGTAGTTGTAAAATTATTTTCTTTGGGATAATTGCATGAAAGTGTGAAATAATTATAGCACGAAAATTTTAGCACGCGTTACAAGATTGTGATATATTTATTTGCGTAAAATTTAACAGGAGGCGTTTAACTTGAATATAATGCGCTGGTTTGGATTTGACAACGATGACGACGATTATGATGATGACGATTACCCAGAAGAAAGACGCAAGCCCGCAAAATCTTCATCAAGACGTGAAGGAAATTCTAAATCGTCAGCTAATTACGCGCCGGGAAAATTAATTCTCTTCAGGGGGATAGCGTCAGAAAATGACCGAATCAAACTCAGAGAAGCATTAATTAACGGTGCAATGGTATTAATCGATCTTCACGAATTAACAGCGGTCGAGTACGAGGAAAAGGGCGACGATTTTGTAAAGTTTATGGGCGGTGTCGTTTTTGGCATAAATGGAGCTATTATCCCAATGGTAGAGACTGCACAGTATTTATTAACGCCTAGAAAAGATATGTTTGAGGCATGGCCTGAGGAGAGAATTTCAGAATGAGCGATTTACTTACAGCAAAAGATGTAGAAGTCAAAGCCTTCAAAAAAGTTAGATTCGGGGGCTATTCCGTTCCTGAAGTAGAAGATTTCTTGAATCAAGTAGCAGACGATTTAGAGGCTTACACCCTGCAATTAGACGAGAAAGACGCGCGAATCCAAGAATTAGAGTCATTCGTCAAGAAACAAGAAGGCATGAACGACGCTATTAAAGACGCACTAATCTTAGCACGCAAAGCAGCCCAGGACATGGAAGACCAAGCTAAGGCCAATACAGAAAAAATTCTTGCAGACGCTCATGCAGAAGCAGAAAAAATTACGGCAGAATCTGAAGCTAAATCAGCAGAAAAAATCGCAGAAGCAGAAGCTAAAGCAAGTGAAATTCTCATGAAGGCGAAAAACTCAGCTGATGACATTCTTCAAGCCTCGCAGGACAAACGCGCTAAAGCAGAACAAAGCCGCGCAAATATCGAGCAGGAACTAGAATCCCGCAGACGTGACGCAGAAGACCGAGCAGACGACATTCTCGCAAACGCACGAGCAGAAGCACGCAGAATCATCGGCGACGCACAAAAAGAAGTCGAGTCCTACAACGAGCAAATTAGATTCTTGAGCCTTCAGAAACAAGATTTTGTCAAGAAAACTGCATCACTATTATTCGATTTCGGCAAAATTTTAGACCGCTCACAGGACGAAATAAATCAAGAAACAGGAGAGTTAGAAGACGGCAGCAGCGAAAATTAATCCCGTTAGATTAAGTTCTCCCGTGAAAATCCTTGAGGGTATCGGCCCAAAGAAAGCAAATGCACTCTCTAAACTGGGAATCTTTACGCTTGAGGATTTATTATATTTTATGCCCAGACGTTACGAGGACAGACGCACTATAACGCGAATAAATAATTTATCGCCAGGAAATTTTTACTCGATTATCGCAGAAGTTCTTGACACACGATCAAGACCCGGACACACTGAGGCACTATTAAGCGACGGCACAGGAAAAGTTATCGCGTCATGGTTCAGCGAAAAAATTATTAAATTCGTTCACAAAGGTATGATTCTAGTTATTTGCGGTGCAATTGAATATAATTTATTGACTCCCCGTTTTACACATCCCGAATTTGAGATTTTAGAGTCAAGCTCGCAAACGCCCTCGATTACAGGAAAAATTTTCCCCGTTTATCATGCAAATTCAGACGTGAGTCAAAAGTCTCTGCGCAGGATAATTAATTTTGCAGTCAATAAATATGCGTCGAAATGTCTTCACGAGTTTATGCCCGAAAAAATTTTAACGCGCTATGGAATGATGACTCTTCCTGAAGCAATAGCAAATATTCACATGCCGTTTGACTCACACGCTTTTATCCGCGCAAGAAATAGACTCGCATTTGATGAATTATTCTTGTTGCAGACAGGGATAATTATGCGCCGTCAAAAGTTTTTAAGCTCTTCACAGTCTCACTCATTAAGGCCGGGAAAAAATTTTTATTATTTCATGAATCATTTGCCGTTCAAGCTCACTAACTCGCAAAAAATTGCAATCGATGAAATTATTAGTGACCTCGCAAAAGATTCCGCAATGAATAGACTTTTACAAGGTGATGTCGGCGCGGGAAAAACTTTAATTGCCTTTGCTGCGATGTTAATAGCTGTTGACTCTGGTTATCAAGCTGCATTAATGGCACCTACTGAGATTTTAGCGTGGCAGCATTACGAAAAATTGCGAAAAAATTTAGCTCCTCTTGGCCTTAAAGCTGCTTTCCTTGCCGGCAGTCTGAAAATTTCCGAACGTAATAAAATTTTAGCTGGACTCTCTGACGGTTCAATAAATATTATTGTTGGGACTCATTCAATTTTTGCGGAAAAAGTAAATTTTGCAGATTTAGCACTTGTTATCGTCGATGAACAGCATAGATTCGGAGTCTTACAGCGCGGACAATTAATCTCAAAGGGGGCAAATCCTCACGTTTTAGCAATGACGGCAACACCGATTCCCCGAACGCTTATAATGTCAATTTACGGCGATTTAGAAGTATCTTCACTTCACGAACTGCCGCCCGGACGTAAGCGCATTAACACAATTTCATTTGCACCGTCAGAATATAGAAGAGTCCTGCAAATTATTCATGATACTATTTCACGAGGCGAACAAATTTACTGGGTCTGCCCGTTAATTGACGAGAACGAGGAAAAAAGTTTAAGCGCCGTTAATGCAATTTATGAGCGGTTGAAAAATTTACTGCCTGATATAAATATTGCTGTGCTTCACGGCCGGTTAAGCCCCGAAATAAAATCAAGTGTCATGCAGAATTTTGCTGATAATAAAATTAATTTGCTCGTTGCTACAGTCGTTATTGAAGTCGGAGTCGATGTTCCTAATGCTACAGTTATAATAATTCAGGACGCAGGAAATTTCGGCCTAGCGCAATTACATCAATTACGGGGCAGAGTCGGACGCGGAAATTTACAAAGCCTCTGCATACTGCTTGAAGGAAAAAATATCACTCCCGAAGGCAAAGCAAGAATCGCAGCAATGATTAAGACTTCTGACGGGTTCGAGCTCGCAGAACAGGATTTATTACAGCGCGGGCCGGGAAAAATTTGCGGGACTCGTCAGCACGGAATTACAGATTTTAGAGCAGCCGATTTAGTGAGGGACGAAAAAATTTTATTGCTCGCACGTGATGAAGCAAGGGCATTAACGAGTCATGATATAAATTTAGAGTCGGAGCCGTCATTAAAGCGCGAAATTTTTAGGAGGTTAGGCAGCACATTAGAGCTTGCAATCACATCATGAATGACATAAACGAGACACGAGAAAAATTTTTCAGTTATTTATTGCGTAAACCGGGTACACGTTCGCAGGCTTATGAATTTCTGAAGCGTCAAAAACTTTCAGACTCGCAAATAAATTTTTTGATGAACGATGCAGAAGAGTCCGGACTGATTGATGATTTAGCTTACTCGCAATTATTTATAGACGGCCATTTATCGTGGGGAAACGCGAAAATTATTTATGAACTTTCCGCGCGGGGAGTCTCACATGAAATTATTGACGAGGCATTGAATGACTCAGAAGACGAAATTTCACGCGCTGTAGATCTTGCAGAAACTTGGAGAAGCTCCGGACTTGATGACAGAAAAATTTTAACCCGGCTCAGAAGTAGGGGATTCAGCGGCCGGGCTGTGAGTGCTGCACTTGATAATTAATTCTCGAACAATTCCGAAATAATATCTTGTACGCGTTCGATTTTATTAGCTTTCACTACATTACTTCCGCAGAAAAATAAACCCGTCTCCCAGTTTCCGACTTGAGCATCAACAAGGGCTGCTGCAATGCAAAATGTTTCTTTCGTTTTTCTGTACTTGCAGTGAGTCAAACAATTTGCAAAACAGGGCTTACTCTCGACAGTGCCGTCTAAATATTTTGCTACGAAGGGATTCTTTATCGCGCGTCCGGGCAAACCTGCAGGACTGTTAATCAATACAACGTCGTCTTCTTTTGCGTCGATATAAGCCTGTTTGAATCTTTCTGACGCGTCGCCCTCAACTGTACACGCAAAACGAGTCCCCATTTGCACGCCTTTAGCACCGAGATTAAACACGCGTTCTAAATCTTTCTTGTCCCAGATTCCTCCGGCTGCAATTACGGGAATATCGCATTTCATTTCTTCTGCTACATATTTGACAACATCGGGTACAGCTTGTTCGAGTCTCAATGCC